>JAQGKA010000070.1 GCA_028290355.1 Tardiphaga sp.
CGGTGTGGCAGATGCCGGTGGCCTTGATCTCGACCAGCACCTCGCCGTGCTTCGGACCCTCGAGATCAACCTCGACGATCTCCAGCGGCTGCTTGGCTTGAAAGGCGACGGCGGCACGGGTTTTCATAGGTCGTCTCCTGCCAAGTTCCGTGCACGAGATTCAAACCTGCGGGTTGTAGTTCGGCCTTCTCGCTGCAGTTCTTAGGAGGGGGGGCGCACCCCGCATCGAGCGCGAAAGCGCGACGGAATTCCTCCGATTGTCGTTTGAAATCATTGCACGCTTGGGCGCAACGTCAAGGACGGCAAATTGAAACGACGAATTATTTTACGGAACCGAGTGTGCGATGCGGGAGTCGTTTCGCAGTCGCACCATCGCAAGTGCGATAGCGTCTGTTACGCAGGAGATCAGGACAACGTGGTCTGCCGGATGATTTGGAACCGTGACGTTGGAGCTTCCTGCCGGAACAGCGCGATGCGGTCGATGAGCAGCGATGTCAGATCGAGTGCCGCGAAGCGCGCCTGCAGCATCGTCAGCACCGCCGCGCTGCGCGGAGGCTGCAACCGGCCGGTCAGCGTCATGTGGAAGCGGAAATCCTTGAGCACGTAGGGATAGCCGAAGCGGTCGAGCTGTTCGACCTGCCGTGCGGTCAGCGCTGCGGGGGTGCGTCGCGCCCGGTCCTCCGATGTCATGGGTGCGCGGAAGCCATCGAAGGCTTCGACGCAATCCTGCGCCAGGGTACTGAGGTCGGCGGATGGCGCAGCCGGTACCACGGCGATAAAACCGCTGATCGTGCGCACCACCGGCGTGATAGCGGGAATGGTGCGGGCCGTTGCGGCGAAAGCATCGCAGGCCGTGATAAGTTCGGCTTCGGTTTTGCCCGTCGCCAGCGAAAACGGCGCTTTCAGCGTGGCGTGAAAGCCGTATTTGCGCGGGTCGTTCGTCAGGTCAGCCCAATCCGGCATTTCGGCGATGACGTCAGCGGGAAACGGCAGGTCTTCGCCGTTGAAGGCATCACAGCCGAGTAGCCCGGCGCCGAAGCGCGCAAGCGCGCTGTCGACATCCGGCACATAATAGATCGCGTAACGGGGATATGTGGTCATGGATGACGATAAGCCGGGTTACGCTGCCGCAACCGCACGGCGTGGCGCGACGCTGGCGTGAAGCAGGCGCCCGGCGTCGGCGAGATGGACCAGCCTGCCATTGGCGATCACGGCCACAATGCGCGGCCGCATCGCCACGCTGTCGTCAACCAGCAAGACGTCGGCGCGGCGGCCTTCGGCGAGTACGCCGCGATCTTTGAGGCCGGCGGCGGCGGCCGGCGCCGACGAGATCAGCGCCCAGGCATCCGGCAAGGGCAGAATGCCGTCGGCGACGAGGCGGAATGCGGCCAGCAGCTGCGCGGGGTAATAATAGTCGGAGGCAAGGATCGAACACAGGCCCTTGGCGATCATATCGGACGCCTTGGTCCAGCCCGTATGGCTGCCGCCGCGCACCACGTTGGGCGCGCCGAACACGATGAAGTCGCCAGCCGCGGCGGCGGCCTTCGCGGTCTCCTCGTTGATGGGAAATTCCGCGATGGCAACACCGAGCGCGCGAAAATCGCTGCGCATCGCCGGGCTTTCGTCGTCATGCGACAGCGTCGGCACCCCCGCGATGCGTGCGGCATGCGCCAGTCGCGCAATCGAGGCCGGCACTTCGTCGGCGCGCGACATCACGCTTTCGACGAGGTGGTCGAAGGCCTCGCCGGAGAGGCCAGTGCGCTCGACCATGCGGGCGCGCTTCTGCGGCTTTTTCATGCTGACCAGATCCATATGGTCGTTGAAGGCCAGCAGATCGACGCGGCCATCCGCGAGCCATTGCGTGATCTCGTCTTCGGCGTCGAGGTTGTAGGTTTCCTGCCGCAGATGAAAGCGGGTATCGGCGGCGAGTTGCGGCCGCAGCGTCTCGATCGCATCCAAAAGTCCACGTGCATTTTCGGCGCCGCGCAGGCCGGGCTCCCACGACCAGGTGGTGCCGTGAAACACCGTGGTGATGCCGTTGGCGATGGCTTGCCTGTCGCTGTCGGCGAGCGCGACATCGACCGGGAAATCGACGCCGGGACGCGGCATCAGCTGACGCTCGAAGGCATCGCCATGCAAATCGACGATTCCCGGCAGCACCAGGAGATCGCTGGCATCGAGACCGAGTGCGCCTCGCGCACTCTCAGATCCAAGCGACGTGATCTCACCGCCCGCAATCTGCAGCGAGGTTTCGATGAGGTCGCTGCCGAGCAAGGTGCGGCCGCCGTCGATGAAGATATCCGTCATGTCACTGCCATCTGCTTTGGGGCGTCGGAAGGGCGATTGCCCGACTGGTACTTGCGCAAAAACTCCTCCACTGCAAGCTTTTGAAAATCCGGCAGCGCCACGCGCAGCTTTTCGTGATCCCAGTCCCACCATGCCAGTTCGGTCAGGGCGTCGGCAATCTCTTGCGGAAACCGCCGGCGGATGATCCGCGCTGGATTGCCGGCGACGATGGTGTAGGCCGGTACGTCCTTGGTGACGATGGCACCGGCGGCGATCACCGCTCCGGTGCCGATATTGCGGCCCGGCAGCACGATGGCGCCATGACCGATCCAGACGTCATGGCCGATGTTGACGTGATGCTCGCGCCGCCAGTCGAAGAATTCGGCGTCATCGCTTTCGCCGGGGAAATAGGCGCTGGCGCGATAGGTGAAATGCGCCTGGGTGGCGCGGTGCATCGGATGGTTGCCGGGATTGATCCGCGTCATCGCCGCGATGGAGCAGAATTTCCCGATGGTCGTGTAGGTGATCTGGGCATCGTTCACGACATATGAATAGTCGCCCATCGTGACCTCCTGCAGGATCGTGCGCGCGCCGACCTCGCAATAGGCGCCGAAGTGGGCGTCTTTCAGCCTCGCGCTCGGGTCGACGGAGGCGTCGAGGGACAGTGTTTTTCCGGCCATGAGACACTCACAAAATAATGGCTGCGTCGGTGCAGCACGCAGGCTCCTCTTCGATTCCTTTCGTGACGGCGTCGTGACATCTTCGTGAATTCGCGCGGTTTTGCTGGGAAGCGGGGACAACGCGCAGGCGCAGAGCAACTGTCACATCACTGTCAAGCTCCGGCGTTACCGGTGACATCGCATATGGTCATTGGAGTTTTTCATGCTGGTGGTTGAAGGTCTGACGTGTCGGTTCGGCGCCAAGACGGCCGTCGATAACGCGTCCTTCGCAATTCAGCCCGGCGCCTTCGTCGGCGTCATCGGGCGCTCCGGCGCGGGCAAGTCGACCATGCTGCGCATGATCAACCGGCTCGCCGAACCGACCTCGGGTCGCATCCTGTTCGACGGCGCCGATGTCACCGCGCTGCGCGGCCGCGAGCTTCGGCAATGGCGTGCGCGCTCCGCTATGATTTTCCAGCAGTTCAATCTGGTTGGCCGGCTCGACGTGCTGACCAATGTGCTGATGGGCCGCCTTGCCGAGATGCCGCAATGGCGCTCGCTGACGCAGATGTGGCCCGAAGAGGACCGCGCGTTGGCGATGTCGGCACTGGAGCAATTCGACATGGCCTCGATGGCAGCGCAGCGCGCCGACCAGCTTTCCGGTGGCCAGCAGCAGCGCGTCGCTATCGCCCGGGCGCTGGTGCAGCAGCCCGATATCATCCTTGCCGACGAGCCGATCGCCTCATTGGATCCACGCAACACCCGCATCGTGATGGACGCGCTGCTGCGCATCAACAAGCATTTCGGCATCACCGTGCTGTGCAACCTGCATTCGCTCGATCTGGCGCGCACCTATTGCGACCGGCTGATCGGCATGTCCGCCGGTCGCGTCGTGTTCGATGGCGCGCCGGCCGCGCTCACCGAACATATCGCCCGCGAGCTCTACGATCTCGAGGCCGATGAAGTGATGGGAACCATGCCCGGTCCTGTGCCGGCCGGCGTGCGCATTCCGGAGTTTGGCACAGCCGCCGTGGCCTGACGTCGCGTCAACGACACATGCGTCTTGTATTTCGCAAGCGTCATTCAACACAAAACTAACATCGAGGATGTCATGATCAATCGCCGCACCATTCTGCTCAGCGCCGCGGCGCTGGCTTTCACCGTTTCCGCCGTTTCGGCGCAGGACTACAAGACCAAATATCCGGAACTGACCTTCGCCGTCATCCCGGCGGAGAACGGCTCCGGCGTCACCGAGCGCTGGCAGCCCTTCGTCAGCTATCTGTCGAAAGAGCTCGGCATCAAAGTCAACCTGCGCATCGCCAACGACTACGCCGCGGTGATCGAAGGCCAGCGCGCCGGCAACATCCAGATCGCCAGCTACGGCTCGGCTTCGTTCGCTCGCGCCCGTCTGACCGTCGTCAAGACCGACGCCTTCGCCAACGACATCAACATCGACGGCTCGACCG
>JAQGKA010000073.1 GCA_028290355.1 Tardiphaga sp.
TGCAGACCGCAGCCTGCCCCTGATACATTGTGCCCTCGTTCTTCTCGGCAATCTTCGTGCACTTGGCGCGGGCCTTTTCATAGGCAGCCTTCACGGGCGACGTTGCCTTGGGGAGAAAGCGCGGTTCGCATTTCGACAGTACGATGTCGGCAAGCGCATTGTCGCCCGACGAGCCAAGCTGGCACACTTCGAGCACGCGATATGCTCCTTCGCAGCTGAACTCGTTCTTCATCGCTGCGGTCACGGCATTGGCATAGCCACCAGCCTTGGTCACGGCAACCTCGCTGATCGAACATTGTTCAGCGGCGTAAGCCGGTGCGTCGACAGCCACAAGCAGCGCGACGGCTGCGAGATATCCAAGAAAACGAACCCGACCATGGGGCAACGGCTGCATGTGATCCCACCCATCAAACGAACAAAGAAAAATCCCGCGGCTTTCACCACAGGATTTTTGCATTCATACTCTCGGCCGTCTAGTGCGCCAAAGCACCAGCAGCAGCGCCACGTATTGGTGATCCTGATCACCAGGTTCGCGGCGACACCCGCGCTAGATGCGCCTGACGAAGTGTCGGTAGCAATACGACAGGAAACCGATGGAAATCGGCACCGTTAGCAACTGATAGATCAGTGTGAATTGCCTGCCTATTGCGCCGATCATTATCCCGTCCGGCCTAACATCCGCAGTCAGCATCTCTTTCATCAGGACATCGAAATTCGGCTCGCCGAATGAAGATGGCAAGAATTGCAGAGGAATATACGGCAGGATCCAGCATGCGAACGTTCCAGCCAGCAGGCGCCATGTATTGCCGCGCGTCATGATCCAGCTCTCCCTGAATGTGAGAGCGAGATCACCTGCCGCGCGAGCTGGCAGTACCAGGCTGAGCCGCACGAAGTTGGAAAGGGCGGCACCGAGGACAACGATAACCACGCTGGCGGCGACGATTTGAAGCGAGCGATCCGAAAGGGCTTCGAGGTCCAGCAAGTCGACTATAAAAATCAGCACCACCGGAATGGCCGAAACCAGGATCAGCCCGACGAGGATTGCGAGATACCGCCATGGAGCGCGCGAAGCGAAGGTGCTTCCACTCAATCTCGGTCGCTCCCCCAAGATCAACTGCCTATGCCATGCGACAGCGATATCAAGACTTGCCAGAACGACCGCCAAAAACGCGAGAACGGAGAGACCCACGGCGAGGATGGGATAAACACCGAGCTCCATGATCTCGCCCGCCTTGAAACGCTCGGCGAACCAGACTGTCCAGGACCATCTCAGCCAGTCGGAGCCTGCCAAAAGCCCGGCAATCAGCACCATCCATAACCACGTCACGCGCAGCGCATCTGCGAAATGATGCATGTAGGTGACATAACTGAGCTTGATCGTGCGCCAGAGTGGCAGCTTGCTCGCAGGCCCGTCCGGATTGTCGCCTTCCGTTTCCCACGGTGCAATCATGGGCTCCACCGCGATGCAATTCACACGTCCATATAAAACCTTAAGTTATATTTAAAATAAAAACAATCACAGAGGCACATAAGAAAGGCCCCGCGGCTTTGCCGCGGAGCCTCCTTCGTTCTGTCGCGTCAAATCAGTGCGCGAGGATCGCCAGCAGCAGCAGCGCCACGATGTTGGTGATCTTGATCATCGGGTTGACCGCGGGGCCCGCCGTGTCCTTGTAGGGATCGCCGACGGTGTCGCCGGTCACTGCGGCCTTGTGGGCGTCAGAGCCCTTGCCGCCATAATGACCGTCCTCGATGTACTTCTTGGCATTGTCCCAGGCGCCGCCGCCCGAGGTCATTGAGATTGCCACAAAGAGACCGGTGACGATGACGCCGAGCAGCATCGCACCGACCGCCGAGAACGCCGCCGACTTGCCGGCCGCGCCGCCGCCGGCGATCGCGTAGATCAGGAAATACACCACGATCGGCGACAGCACCGGAAGCAGCGACGGGATGATCATTTCCTTGATCGCCGCCTTGGTCAGCAGGTCGACCGCGCGGCCGTAATCCGGCTTGTCGGTGCCCTGCATGATGCCCGGCTTTTCGCGAAACTGCCGGCGCACCTCTTCCACGATCGCGGAGGCCGCACGGCCGACCGCCGTCATGCCCATCGCGCCGAACAGATACGGCAGCAGCCCGCCGAACAGCAGGCCAACCACCACGTAGGGATTGTTGAGCGAAAAGTCCGGCAGCACGCCCTGGAAGTACGGATACTTCGCGGCATTGGCGATGAAGAACTTTAAGTCCTCATTATACGCCGCGAACAGCACCAGCGCGCCCAAGCCCGCCGAGCCGATCGCATAGCCTTTCGTCACCGCCTTGGTGGTGTTGCCGACGGCGTCGAGCGCGTCGGTCGCCTTGCGCACCTCCTTCGGCAGTCCTGCCATCTCCGCGATGCCGCCGGCATTGTCGGTGACCGGGCCGAACGCGTCGAGCGCCACGATCATGCCGGCCAGCGCCAGCATGGTCGTGGTGGCAATCGCGATGCCGAACAGGCCGGCGAGGCTGTAGGTGACGAGGATGCCGGCGATGATCACCAGTGCCGGACCGGCGGTGGACTCCATCGAGATCGCAAGACCCTGGATCACGTTGGTGCCGTGGCCGGTGACCGACGACGCCGCGATCGACTTCACCGGACGATATTCGGTGCCGGTGTAGTATTCGGTGATCACGATGATCAGTGCGGTGACCACAAGCCCGGCGACGCCACATTCGAACAGCGCCATCCCGGTGTATTTCACGCCGGCGAGCGGCCCGAACCCGATCAGCCAGTAAATCACCAGCGCCACGCCGACCAGCGACAACACGCCGGTGGCGATCAGGCCCTTGTACAGCGCGCCCATGATCGACTGGCTCGGCCCGAGCTTCACGAAGAACGTG
>JAQGKA010000615.1 GCA_028290355.1 Tardiphaga sp.
CGAGCAGTTGCCCGACGATCGAGGACAGGCCCAGCGTCACGCCATAGATGCCAAGCGCGCGGCCGCGTTCGTGTGGCGGAAACAGCGCGTGCACCGAAGCCAGCGCCTGCGGCGCCATCGCCGCGGCGGTCAGCGCCTGCAGCAGCCGCGCCATGATCAGCGACAGCGGCGACCAGGCCAGCCCACAGAGCGCGGAGGCCAACGCAAAGCCGCCGAGCCCGAGCAGGAAGATCGTCTTGCGACCATAGATATCGCCGAGCCGGCCACCGGTGATCAGGAACACCGCATAGACCACAGCATAGCCGGAGATCACCAGTTGCACGTCGGACGATCGGGCGTTGAGCCCCGCGGTAATTGCCGGCATCGCGTTGTTGACGATGAAGAAGTCGAGCGGCGCCAGAAACGCGCCGATCAGCAGCACCGTGAGCGCGGCCCAGCGGTTGGAGTCGAGTGTCGAGATATCGGCGCGTATGGCGATAGCGGGGTTTGTCATGTCGTGTCTCATGCTCGGATCGAGGCTATTTGCAAACGATGTTGAAGCGGGATGGTCTGCCATAGGCGTGACGGCGCGATTACGACGCCGTCTTGCCGCCGTTGACGTTGATGATCTGCCCGGTGATGAAGCTCGCTTTGCCCGACGACACGAACAGGATCGCGTCGGCGATTTCGTCCGGCGTACCGGCGCGTTTCAGCGGGACGCCGGCGACGAGCGCGGCCTTGCGCTCGGCATTGCCGGTAAAGCGGTTGAGCATGGCGGTCTCGACCGGGCCGGGCGCGATCGCATTGACACGGACGCTCGACGCCGCCCCTTCGAGTGCTGCCACCTTGGTGAGGCCTTCCACCGCGTGCTTGCTGGCGGTGTAGAGCGAGGCGTTGGGGGCGCCGCGCTGACCCATGGTCGAGGACAGGTTGACGATGCTGCCGCTGCCTTGCGCCAGCATCACCCGCATCTCGTGCTTCATGCTGAGGATGGTGCCGAGCACATTGGTGTCGAAGGTCGCAGCATAACTCTCGGCGGTTTGCTCGGTGATCGGGCCCACCGTGCCGTCGGTGCCGGCATGGTTGACGGCGACATCGAGGCGGCCGAATCGCGCCACGGTCTTCTCGACCAGGTTTTTGACGTCATCCTCGTGGCGGACGTCGGCGCGGACGAACTCAGCCTCGGCACCAGTGGCGCGCAGTTCGGCGACCAGCTTCTCGCCTTCCTCATTACGGCGGCCGGAGACAACCACTCGCGCGCCATCTTTGGCAAAAGCCAGCGCGGTGGCCCGGCCGATGCCGGTCAATGCGCCTGTGATCAGAACGACGGGTGCGGCCATGGGACGTGTCCTTTGAATTCGCCGGGCAGCTCGCGCTCCGGTCGGATCAATATGGACGTCCGTATTGATAGATCAAGAGGAAATATGTACGGCCGTATTTTTTATTTTGGAGGGAGGGGGTTGAGCGGTGTGCCGACGGCTGGCGACTGGCACAACCTCTCCACGGATGTCCTCGGTGAGCGCCGGGATAACCCGTTGAAGTGCTGCGTCTATTCAAACGAAAACGAGGTGCACCAGCTTCCTGGCGCACCTCGCAATTCACGCTTCGGTCCGGCGCTCCAGGCGCCGAACGCAGGCAATCAATACGGGCAGATCACCCGGCCCCAGCGGCGGCTGAAATAGCAGCCGGGCGCAACGATGCCCGGGCCACCGTAGAAGCCATAACCGCGACCGCGACCGTAACCGCGGCCCCAGCCACCACCGCGGTACCCGCCGCCACGAAAACCGCCACCGCGGAAGCCGCCGCCACCACGACCGCCGCCGCCGCGTCCACCACCGCGGGCGTCTGCCGAGGTGCTGGCCGTCGTCAGCAACACAGCGGACGCGCCGATGATGCCGACGCAGTAAACTGAAATCAGCGCCACCGCTGCGAGGCAGCGGGTCACGATGTTGTGGCGTGTCGTCGATTTGGCGTGAGCCATTTTCAAGATCTCCCATTCTCGGGAAGCGGGAATTTCAAAGACGCTTCCAGCATCGCGTTATCAGCAACAAGTTTGATTCGAGCTTATGCCAGAATCAAAATAGTTTTATGGCCATCGCGTGGCACGCGTGCATGGCAAGAGAATAGGGTCAAGCTTCGCTGCCGGTCAAGTTGCCTGCAGCGCTGTCGTCGCGAACAAACGCGCATCATTGCTGTTCATGTTGCCTTCATATTGCCCCGCACTATGCTCGCTGCGACTCTTCGCACATGCGGCGGCAGCATCCCGACGGCTTGCTTAGCGCTGCGATCATTTCCGATACTCGCCTCCCGCGATTTCCAGAAGACGGTCCATGCCCAGCCATAAATATATCCTCGGCCTCAACACCTACGATCACGACGTCAGCGCCTGCCTGCTGCGCGACGGCGAGATCGTCTATGCGATCGAGAAGGAGCGCATCACCCGAGAGAAACACGCCACCGGTTTCTACCAGGAAGTGATCGACTATTGCCTCGACGCCGAAGGCATCACGCTGGACGACGTCGAGCTGGTGGTGAGCAATTGCTACATCCTGCCGGTGCCGGAGATGGAAGACCGGCTGGTCTATCAGGACATGCCGGGTTTCCTGCCGGAATACGAGCGCGCCGATGCCACGAAGCATCCACTGTATCGATCCCGCACCGGCAAGGTGGTGACGATCTCGCACCATCTGGCGCATGCCTACAGCGCTTTCGCAGTGTGCCCGTTTGAAGAAGGCGCGATCATGATCGTCGATGGCGTCGGCAGCTATCGCTCCGACGTGATGGAGCCGTTTCCGGCAGGCGACGCCGGCTCGCCTTTGGCCCGGGAATCCGAGAGCTACTACAGCTTCAGCGGCAGCAAGCTCGACTGCCTGAAGAAGGTCTGGATGGAGCCCGACCGCGGCTTCCTCAGCGACGAATTCTACAACATGCCCGGCCTCGGCGCGCTGTACAGCCGCGCCTCGACCTACATCTTCGGCGACTGGAACAAGTGCGGCGAGTTGATGGGGCTGGCGCCCTATGGCCGCCGCGACCAGGCCAAGCCGCTGATGACCATCGCCGACAATACGTTAAGCGTGCCGCGCTGGTCGGCCGAGTACAACCAGCCCTATGTGATGGACGCCGGCGGCAAGTGGGAGAGCCATCCCTCGATGCGGCACTGGGAGGACCTCGCCTGGCGGGTGCAGGACGACACCGAAAAAGTGCTGCTGGCCCGCGCGCGCTGGCTGCGCGAGACCACCGGCGCCAAAAATCTCTGCATCGCCGGCGGCGTCGCGCTGAACTGCGTCGCCAATGGTCGCATCGCGCGCGAGGCCGGGTTCGACAACGTCTGGATCCAGCCCGCGGCCGGCGACAACGGCATCGCCATCGGCTGCGCCTATTACGGCCTGCTCGAGGTGCAGAAGCAGCCGCGGTCCTTCGTTATGAAGCATTCCTACACCGGCAAGAGCTATCCCGACGCCGACGTCGAGGCCGCCACGCAGCGCGCGATGGTGCGGATCCAGACCAGCGCGGTGCGCAGCGACAACATCTGCCGCGACACCGCAAAACTGCTCGCCGATCAACAGGTGATCGGCTGGTTCCAGGGCGGCTCCGAATTCGGCCCGCGCGCGCTCGGCAACCGCAGCATCCTCGCCGATCCCCGCAAGCCGGAGATGAAGGACATCCTCAACTCCCGCGTCAAGCATCGCCAGCCGTTCCGACCGTTCGCGCCGATCGTGCTCGCCGAACGCGCCCACGAAATCTTCGAAGGTGACGGAGATTCGCCGTTCATGCTGATCGCCAAGCCAGTGCGCCCGGAATGGCGCAACAAAATTCCGGCGATCGTCCATGTCGACGGGACCGCGCGGGTGCAGACCGTGACTGAAGATATCAATCCGGTGCTGTATCGCCTGCTGAAGGAATTCGAAGCGCTGACCGGCGTGCCGGTGCTGCTCAACACTTCGTTCAACGTCAAGGGCGAGCCGATCGTCGAGACCCCGCGCGACGCCATGGCCTGTTTCCTGACCACCGGCATCGACCATCTGGTCCTGCACGACACGCTGGTGTCGAAGACCGCGGCGCACCGGTTCGTGGCGCCGCTGGTGCGGACCTACATGGACGTAGCGACGCTCGTGCTGTCGAATGTGAAGTAGCCGCCTGCTTGATGAACGATGTCGTCCCGGCAAGCGAGCTTGCGAGCGCAAGCCGGGACGATAGGGCGAGGTTCAGGCGACTACGCCGCCCGCACCGCGCTGAGGAACTTGCTCACCTCGACCTTCAGCCGGCTGCTGTCGGATGACAGCGACTGCGCGGCCGACAGCACCTGCGACGAGGCCGAACCGGTCTCGCTGGCGCCGCGCTGCACGTCGGTGATGTTCGACGAGACCTGCATGGTGCCCTGCGCGGCCTGCTGTACGTTGCGGGAGATTTCCTGCGTCGCCGCGCCCTGCTCTTCCACCGCGGACGCGATGGTCGAGGAGATTTCCGACATCCGGCCGATGGTGTCGCCGATTTCCTTGATGGCGCCGACGGACTCCTGCGTCGCCGCCTGGATCCCGGAGATCTGCATGCTGATCTCGCCGGTGGCCTTGGCGGTCTGTTCGGCGAGCGCCTTCACTTCGGACGCCACCACGGCGAAGCCGCGGCCGGCTTCGCCGGCCCGCGCGGCTTCGATGGTGGCATTGAGCGCGAGCAGATTGGTCTGCCCGGCAATGGTGTTGATGAGTTCGACGACGTCGCCAATGCGAGCAGCGGCCTTGGCGAGTTCACCGACGCGGTCGTTGGTCTTGCGCGCCTGATCCACCGCCTGGCCGGCAATCGTCGCCGACTCCTGGACCTGGCGGCTGATCTCGTTCACCGACGAGGCCATCTCTTCGGTGGCGGACGCCACCGACTGCACATTGGTGGAAGCTTCTTCCGACGCCGCGGCAACCATGGTGGTCAGCTGCTGCGAACGCTCGGCGGTCGCGGTCAGCGTGCCCGCGGAGGCTTCCAGTTCGGTGGAGGCCGACGACACGGTGTCGACGATCTCGCCGATCATCGATTCGAAATCGCGGGTGATGCTGTCGACGCGACGGCCGCGCTCGATCTTGGCTTCGGCATCGACCATTGCCGCTTCGTCAGCCGCCTTCTTGTCGATCAGCGCCTGCTTGAACACCTGCAGCGCATCGCCCATGGTGCCGATCTCGGTCTTCATGCCCTGATGCGGCACGATCGCACTGAGGTCGCCGGCGCCGAGCGCCTGCATCGGCTTGACGATCGAGGCGATGCCGCTGGAGACGTCGCGCACCAGATAGATGCCGATGCCCGCGCCGAGCACCGCCGACACGACGAGGATGGCCACGACCATCATGAAGGCGGCATCGTAGCTGGCTGACGCTTCCGCGCCGGCAGTTGCCGCGCCCTTGTTATTGAGTTCGATATCCTTGTCGAGCAGCGCGTCCGACTTGATGCCGATCGGATTGACCGTCTTGCTGTTCAACTCGCTGGCGTCATGCGGAATCTTACCGACGCTGGCACGGGACAGTGCCATCACCTGCTGCGTGGCCTTCTTGTACTCATCCCAGTTAACGCTCCACTCCTGGTAGATCGCACGCTCCTCAGGCGAGGTGACCAGCGGCTCATAGGCCGCACGAATCTTGTTGTTGCGCTCGACGACACCTTCCAGCGCCTTTTCCACCGCAAGTTTTTCTTCAAGCGTCTCCGCCAGCAGGTGCGATCGGATCACGTTGCGGTAGTTGATGACGCTCGCCTTCAGTTCGCCCAGCGCGCGAATGCTCGGCAGCCAGCTGGTCTGGATGTCCACCGCATTGGCATTGATCGCCTGCATCTTTCGAACCGAGAGCACCCCCAATCCCGTCATGGCGAGCAGCAAAAATGAAAGAACGACGGTGATCTTGGCGCGAATAGATAGGTTGGCGAGCATGATAAAGAGTCCCTCGGTTTTCGACCGTTGGTGCGCGATGGCGCTGCTGGAATTTTTTGAGTTGAACGCACGACACAAGAAGCGATTATCAATCGAATACCGAGCGCGTTACGAATCAGTATTCGCATACGCCAGACTGCCGGCATAAAGTTAAAAAGCAGTGCAGCATAAACGGCGTTGCTGCATGGCTTGCATGCGCAAGTGTAGTTAGTCACATTTTCAGCAACTGAAAACCGTCGATCCACCGGGGATCAAGCCGCGCGAACCGAATTCAGGAATCGGCTGACCTCGGCCTTGAGGCGGTTGCTGTCTGACGACAGTGACTGCGCCGCGGACAGCACCTGGGATGACGCCGTGCCGGTCTCGCTGGCGCCGCGCTGCACGTCGGTGATATTCGAGGACACCTGCATGGTGCCCTGCGCCGCCTGCTGCACGTTGCGGGAGATCTCCTGCGTCGCAGCGCCCTGCTCTTCGACGGCAGCAGCGATGGTCGAAGCAATCTCCGCCATCTTGCCGATGGTGTTGCCGATCTCGTTGATCGCCAGCACCGATTCGTCGGTCGCGCTCTGAATACTGGTGATCTGCAGCCCGATCTCGCCGGTGGCTTTCGCGGTCTGGTCGGCCAGCGCCTTCACTTCCGAAGCTACTACCGCAAATCCACGGCCAGCTTCGCCGGCACGTGCCGCCTCGATGGTGGCGTTGAGTGCCAGCAGGTTGGTCTGGCCGGCAATGGTGTTGATCAGTTCGACCACCGCACCAATGCGGCTCGCTGCTTTCGACAATTCACCGACGCGGTCGTTGGTCTTCTGTGCTTGCTCGACCGCTTCATTGGCAATGCGCGCGGATTCCTGGACCTGGCGGCTGATCTCATTGACCGAGGACGCCATCTCTTCGGTGGCGGAGGCCACCGACTGCACATTGGTCGAGGCTTCTTCCGACGCCGC
>JAQGKA010000617.1 GCA_028290355.1 Tardiphaga sp.
CGCGGGCACAGGCGGCCGAGAAACTGGCCGAATCGGCCCGGATCAATTTTGCGCTGAGCGTGGCCGTCGTGCTGGTGCTGGTCGGCACGATGTTGTTCTCCTTCATCGGCGTGGCCCGTCCGATGACTCGGCTGAATGGCGCCATGGCGAAAATGGCGGCGGGCAATCTCGACGTGGTGATCCCCGGTGCCAAGCGTGGCGACGAAATCGGCGACATCGCCAAGACGGTGACGGTGATCCGCGAAAACGCCGAGCAGAAGGCGCGCGATGAAGCCGAGGCCCGGATCGATCTGGACAAGGTGACGGCCGCCACGCGCAAGCGCGAGATGGTCAAGCTCGCCGACGATTTCGAATATGCTGTCGGCAACATCGTCGAGACGGTGTCCTCGGCTTCGACGCAGCTCGAGGCCTCGGCCGGCACGCTGACCGCGACTGCCACGCGCGCCCAGCAGCTCACCACCATGGTGGCTGCGGCGTCGGAGGAAGCTTCCACCAACGTGCAGGCCGTGGCGTCCTCGACCGAAGAAATGGCCTCGTCGGTCAACGAGATCAGCCGCCAGGTGCAGGAATCCGCCAATATCGCCAACGCCGCTGTGGCGCAGGCGCGCAAGACCAACGACCGCGTCGCCGAACTGGCGAAGGCGGCGGCCCGGATCGGCGACGTCGTCGAACTCATCAACACCATTGCCGGCCAGACCAACCTGCTGGCGCTCAACGCCACCATCGAGGCGGCACGCGCTGGCGATGCCGGCCGCGGCTTTGCGGTGGTCGCTTCCGAAGTGAAGGCGCTGGCCGAGCAGACGGCGAGGGCCACCGGCGACATCAGCCAGCAGATCTCGGGCATTCAGGCGGCGACGCAAGAGTCCGTCGGCGCGATCAAGGAGATCGGCGATACTATCGGGCGGATGTCGGAGATCGCTTCGACGATTGCCTCCGCCGTAGAAGAGCAAGGCGCCGCAACCCAGGAAATTTCCCGCAATGTGCAGCAGGCCGCGCAGGGCACCATGCAGGTGACGTCGAACATCACCGACGTGCAACGCGGCGCCGGCGAAACCGGTTCGGCGTCGTCGCAGGTTCTGTCGGCCGCGCAGTCGCTGTCATCAGACAGCAGCCGGCTCAAGCTCGAGGTCGGAAAATTCCTCGACTCCGTACGGGCGGCTTAACCGTTCCCTCGCTCCTTGCGGGAGAACTTGTCTTCGCGAAGCGAAAGCTGAGGAGGGGAAGGCCTCGTTGTGCCGCGCCCCTTTACCGTATTCATCGCGCTTTGCTCGATTGAGTCACCCGCTCCCATAAGGGGAGAGGGAAGAAAGCGGCGCCCCTAGCGCTGCAACTAGTAGAAGCTGGCCTGACAGAGGAATAATTATGTCGTTGTTCAATCTTCGCATCCGCGGTCGTCTGTATGGCGGTTTCGGTGCGCTCGTTCTGTTCGGGCTGGGATGTTCAGGTTTTGCCGTCTGGCAACTGTCGGAGGTCGGCAAGCAGGTGGGGTCGATGACCGTTCTCTCGGCCAACACCATCCGTGCCGCCGAAATCACGGCCGAGCTTCACGCCATTCGTGCCGCCATCCTGCGCTATTCGTTCGATCAGGACGAGGCGTCCTTCGCGGAGGCTGACAAGCGGCTGGCCGGTGTCGCCGGCTTTGTCGATACCGCGATCAAGGCCTCCCGGTCCGAAGAGCGAAAAGCGGCCTATCGCGAGGTCGAAAAGGACATCGCGGAGCTGAAGTCGCAGCGCGCGGCGCTCGGCGAGGCTATCAAGCAGATGGCTGACGGCCGTGTGGTGCTGCAGGAAGCGGGCGATAAGCTCTCATCGAGCCTGCGCAAGCTGGTGATCAGCACGCGCAACACGATGTACGGGCAGGGCTCGACCAAGCTCGAGTCGGATACGCTTCTGGTTCAGGTCGCAAACTGGCGTTTCTTTGTCAGCCGCGATGAGAAGAATATTGCGACCTTCAAGGACAACGTCAGGGTTGCCCAGCAACAGATTTCCGAGATGGAAAAACTCGAGATGCCGCCGACGCTCGGTGCGCTGTTCGGCACCATCAGGTCGAATCTGGCGAGCTATGCGGCTCTGTTCGACAAGGCGTCGGCGAGTCTCCTGGTTGCCGATGGCGTTTTCAACAAATCGATCAGCCCCACCGTCGTCGGCGCGATCGGAAAGGTCGAGGGCATCAAGACGTCGATCCAGCAGCTTTATTCAAAGACCTCGACCGATACCAATGCGCGCCTCGCGGACACCATTACCATGCAGGAAATGGTGGCGGGCGCGGTCACCATCGTCGGGCTGCTGATCGCGTTCCTGATCGCGCGCGGCATTATTAGTCCGCTGTCCGGCCTCACCGCCGGCATGAAGGAACTCGCCGCGGGCAATTTCGGTGTGGTGCTGCCGGGCCTCGGACGCAAGGATGAAGTTGGCGACATGGCGCAGGCGGTCGAGGCCTTCAAGGTCAAGGCGGAACAGAAGGCGCGCGAGGACGCCGAAGCCAGGACCACGCTGGACCAGGCGATGGCCGCTCAGCGCAAGAATGACATGATCCGGCTCGCCGACGACTTCGAAGGTGCCGTGGGCGAGATCGTCGATGCGGTATCGTCTGCCTCGACGCAGCTTGAAGCTTCCGCCGGCATGTTGACGACGACTGCTACGCGCGCCCAGCAACTCACCACCATGGTGGCTGCGGCATCGGAGGAAGCCTCGACCAACGTGCAGGCCGTGGCGTCCTCGACCGAAGAAATGACGTCCTCGGTCAACGAGATCAGCCGCCAGGTTCAGGAATCCGCCACCATTGCTAGCCACGCCGTCACGCAGGCGCGCAAGACCAACGATCGTGTCGCCGAACTGGCGAAGGCGGCGGCCCGGATCGGCGATGTCGTCGAACTGATCAACACCCTCGCCGGCCAGACCAACCTGCTGGCGCTCAACGCCACCATCGAGGCGGCACGCGCCGGCGATGCCGGCCGTGGCTTTGCCGTAGTGGCCTCGGAAGTGAAGGCCCTGGCCGAGCAGACGGCGCGGGCGACCGGCGACATCAGCCAGCAGATCTCGGGCATTCAGGCGGCGACGCAGGAGTCCGTCGGTGCGATCAAGGAGATCGGCGATACCATCGGGCGGATGTCGGAGATCGCTTCGACGATTGCCTCCGCCGTAGAAGAGCAGGGTGCGGCAACCCAGGAAATTTCCCGCAATGTGCAGCAGGCCGCGCAGGGCACCATGCAGGTGACGTCGAACATCACCGACGTGCAACGCGGCGCCGGCGAGACCGGCTCGGCATCGTCGCAGGTTCTGTCGGCCGCGCAGTCGCTGTCATCAGACAGCAACCGGCTCAAGCTCGAGGTCGGCAAGTTCTTGAATTCGGTGCGGGCGGCTTAGGGGATGTACGATCTCGTCATTGCGAGGAAGCAATCCGGTGCTCCAGTTGGATGCTGGATTACCTCGCTCGCAATGACGATGGCACACGCACCGATAAATGCGCCGATCTTTCGAGCGCTAGCGTTGCAAAAATTAACCTGAAATTCTCTCGATCCTGCGACCGTCACGACCGGCGATGCTCAGCTGCATTGTCTCCCCCGGGCCCACAAGGTCATCTCTGTTTTGCGTCCTTTCCCCCAATAAGGATTCCTCCGATGTCGCTGCTCAATCTCCGAATTCGCGGTCGGCTCAATGCGGGATTTGGCGCCCTTGTGCTGCTCGGTCTGGGGATGGCGGGCTTTGCGGTCTGGCAACTCTCCGAGATTCGCGACCAGGTCGGGTCGATGAACATCCAGTCCGGCAATACGATCCGCTCGGTGGAGATTTCCGCGGAGCTGCATGCGGCCCGTCGCGCGCTGTTGCGCTACACCTTCGACCAGGATGAACCATCCTTCGTCGAAGCGGAAAAACTGTTGTCGAATGTCGGCGGTCTTCTCGACACCGCGATCAACTCGGTGCGTCTGGAAGAGCGCCGCGCGGTGTACCGGGAGATCACCAAGGACGTTGCCGCGCTGAAGACCCAGCGCGTCGCCCTTGGCGACACCGTCAAGCAAATGGTCTCCGGTCGCACGGCGCTGCTTGCCGAGGGCGAGAAATTGTCGAACGACCTAAAAAAGCTGGTCATCTCCACGCGCAGCACGCCATTCGCGCAGGGCTCAACGACGCTACAGTCGGAAACGCTTCTGGTTCAGGTGGCGAACTGGCGTTTCTTCGCTGGCCGCGACCAGGACAACGTGACGCTGTTCAAGAGCAGCGTGAGGAACGCGCAGCAGCAGATTGCCGACATGGAAAAATTCGATATGCCGCCGGCTTTGCAGGCGCTGTTCGATACCATCAAGGCGGGCCTCGTCAGCTATGCTTCCGTCTTCGACAAGGCCTCGGCCAGCCTGCTGCGGATGGATGACCTGTATTACAAGTCGATTACGCCGACCATCGCCGACGCGATCGAGAAGACCGACGCCGTCAAGGCCTCGACCCAGAAGTCCTTTGCGGCAACCACCGCCGCGAACGATGAACGGATAGCCGGCACCATCGCCGCGCAGGAGGTCGTGGCGGGCGCCGTGACCGTCGCCGGCCTGTTGATCGCATTCTTGATCGCACGCGGCATCATCGGTCCGCTGTCCGGCCTGACGGCCGGCATGAAGGAACTGGCCGACGGCAATTTCGGCGTCGTGTTGCCTGGCCTCGGTCGCAAGGATGAAGTCGGCGACATGGCGCAGGCGGTCGAGACCTTCAAGGTCAAGGCGGAGCAGAAGGCGCGCACGGAGGCCGAAGCCCGGATCACCCAGGATCAGGCGGCCGCTGGCCAGCGCAAGCGCGAGATGGTCAAGCTCGCCGACGATTTCGAACATGCCGTCGGCAACATCGTCGAGACGGTGTCCTCGGCTTCGACGCAGCTCGAGGCCTCGGCCGGCACGCTGACCTCGACGGCCGAGCGCTCGCAGCAGCTCACCACCATGGTGGCGGCAGCATCGGAGGAAGCCTCCACCAATGTGCAATCGGTGGCCTCCTCCACCGAGGAGATGGCGTCGTCGATCAACGAGATCGGCCGCCAGGTCCAGGAGTCGGCACGCATCGCCAACGAAGCGGTCGCCCAGGCGCAGAAGACCAACGACCGCGTCGGCGAGTTGTCGAGAGCGGCGAGCCGGATCGGCGCCGTGGTCGAGCTGATCAACACCAGTGCCGGGCAGACCAACCTACTGGCGCTCAATGCCACTATTGAAGCCGCCCGTGCGGGCGACGCAGGCCGCGGTTTTGCCGTCGTCGCTTCGGAGGTGAAAGCGCTGGCCGAGCAGACCGCAAAAGCCACCGGCGAGATCGGTCAGCAGATCACCAGCATCCAGAGCGCCACCGATGAGTCGGTGCTGGCGATCAAGGAGATTGGCAGCACCATCGGCAAGATGTCGGAGATTGCTTCGACCATTGCGTCGGCGGTGGAAGAGCAGGGCGCCGCGACGCAGGAGATCTCCCGCAACGTGCAGCAGGCGGCGCAGGGTACCATGCAGGTATCCTCGAATATCGCCGACGTGCAGCGCGGCGCCAGCGAGACCGGCTCCGCCTCGTCGCAGGTGCTGTCGGCGGCGCAGTCGCTGTCATCAGACAGCAACCGCCTCAAGCACGAAGTCAGCAAATTCCTGGACTCGGTGCGCGCGGCTTAAGGCGCCTCTTTTTACAAGACTTACCGATCGTCATTTCGGGGGCTCGTCGCGGTCTCGTTTACGCAAAGGCGTGAGCGAGATCGCTTGTGCGCAGGCCTGCGCGAAGAGCCCGCCCTGAAATCACAACTTCTTATTTTCTCTCGATGCAGCTCTTGTCGAAAGTGCCCCGGGGTCTGTCGCATCCTTGCGATGGCCTGCTGCGCGCGAGCGAAGTTATCGGAAGCAACCAGTAATTGTTAACGCGGAACATGGAAGTTGCCGATTGTGGGCCATCAACGGCGGTAAATATGCGATAAAACACCCCGATACCGGCAAAATTTGGTCAATTTGATTGATCTCACGCCGCAGGCGTTAACCATTGTGTCAGACGCGGCTGATATCTTTCAGCTCATGAGCGCGCAAACCCGTTGGACTGCCAGACAGCTACTTTTGCCAAACCGGCCTTGCGGCCTTTCGCGCTCAGGAAGCCATATCTTTCTCCCATCCACTTTTTGCCAAGCCGAGATCGCCCGGCGCTAGAAGCTCCCGGGCCAGAAGAAACGCCCCCATCACATGACGATCGCGAATTGGCGATCCGACGATGCTTGAGCTCCGGCCCAGGCGACGAGCCCTGCTGACAATTTTTGTTACTCCTATTTCAAGGAACGCCATGACCATCGTCCAGAACTTGCGCATCGGCACCAAGCTCGCGATTGCGTCCGCATTGAGCATCCTGCTGGTCGGGCTGATGATCTACCTGCAGATCGCCGGCGCCGCAGATGTGCGCCAGGCCAATGAGAACCTGGCGCGCAGCATGACGGTTGCACTTGCCGGTGCGGAAGCCAAGGCCTCGGTGCGCGGCATGCAACTCGGCGTGCGCGAAATCATTCTGTCCCAGACGGTGGCGGACGTGCAGAAAGCTTCGGATTACTTCGCCGAGCGCGAGAAATCTGCCAACAGGTTCACCGCGGACGTGGCGCGGATAGCGACATCGGCCGAAAACCAGGCACGCGCGGCGAGGCTGTCCACCGCCATTGCCGGGCTGACGAAGGGCAAGGAGCAGATCGAGGCGGTGCGGAAGGAGGCTGTCGGCCTGGAGACCAGGCGCGCCACCGGTGATCTGACGATCGAGGGATCGACGCGCCTGGACAAACTGGCCAACGAGATCATCCGGATTCGCCGCGAGGTGACGATTCCGCTCAATGCCGAGCTTGAGGAAGTTTCGAATCAGATCACCGTTTTTGCCAAGGAGCGCGGCGAAGCTGCCAAGATCGTGGCGACAAGCAGTGCGGCGTCCGCCGAACAAACCCTGCTGATCATCGGCAGCATCGTGGCCCTGATGTTGATCGGTACCTGCGTGTTCTCGGTCTTCACCATTGCCCGACCGATGCGCGCGCTGAGCGTGTCGATGGAAGAGCTCGCCGACGGCAATTTCGCGGTGGTGTTGCCGGGCCTCGGCCGCAAGGACGAGATCGGTGACGTTGCCGGTGCAGTGGAGAAATTCAAGGTCAAGGCGCAGGAACGCGCGCGGGCCGAAGCCGAGACCCAGAAGCAGCAGGAGCGCATCGCCTCCGAGCAGCGCAAGCGGGAGATGATCAAGATGGCCGATGATTTCGAGAACGCCGTTGGCGAAATCGTCGATACGGTGTCGTCGGCCTCCACCGAACTGGAGGCTTCGGCGGGCACGCTGACCTCGACCGCCGAGCGATCGCAGCAGCTGACCACGATGGTGGCTGCGGCGTCGGAAGAAGCCTCGACCAATGTGCAGTCGGTGGCCTCCGCCACCGAAGAGATGGCGTCCTCGGTCAATGAGATCAGCCGCCAGGTCCAGGAATCCGCGCGCATTGCCAATGAAGCCGTCGAGCAAGCGCAGAAGACCAATGATCGCGTCGGTGAATTGTCGAAAGCGGCGAGCCGCATCGGCGCGGTGGTCGAACTGATCAACACCATTGCTGGCCAGACCAATCTGCTGGCGCTGAATGCCACAATCGAGGCGGCACGTGCTGGCGAAGCCGGCCGCGGATTCGCGGTAGTAGCTTCCGAAGTGAAGGCTCTAGCCGACCAGACCGCGAAAGCCACCGGCGAGATCGGCCTGCAGATCACCAGTATTCAGAGCGCGACCGACGAATCGGTGCTGGCGATCAACGAGATCGGCAATACCATCGGCAAGATGGCAGAGATCGCTTCGACCATTGCTGCTGCCGTCGAAGAGCAGGGCGCGGCGACGCAGGAAATCTCCCGCAACGTGCAACAGGCGGCGCAGGGTACCATGCAGGTCTCATCGAACATCACCGACGTACAGCGCGGTGCCAGCGAGACCGGTACGGCGTCATCCCAGGTGTTGTCCGCGGCGCAGTCACTGTCATCAGACAGCAATCGCCTCAAGGTCGAGGTCAGCCGATTCCTGAATTCGGTGCGCGCGGCTTGATCCCCGATTGATCTGCGGCTTTCGATTGTCGCATATGCGCCGAACTACACTTGCGCATGCAAGCCATGCGGTAACGCAGTTTATGCTGCACTGCTTTTTAACTTTATGACGGCAGTCTGGCGTATGCGAATACTGATTCGTAACGCGCCAGCGAGACCGGCTCGGCCTCGTCGCAGGTTCTCTCCGCCGCACAGTCGCTGTCATCGGAGAGCAACCGGCTGAAGGTCGAAGTCGGCAAGTTCCTGAGCTCGGTGCGCGCGGCATAAGTAGCCGCGCAAAGATGGCACCATTGTCAGTGCGCCAAAAGCGCGCACGTGCATGTTTGCGTGGTATCATATTGCTGGAAGCGAACGTTTTTCAGGTTTGCGGCGCCCGGGCGGCCGCAGGAATTAACTTAAACCAAAGCTGAACTACCTATCATTGATGAGAGATACGAGGCCGTCCGGTGTGGGCGGCCTCGGCGAGATTTTGTTCAATTCACCAGCGATCGATTCTCTGTTCTCGTTTCGGAGCGATTAACCGTCCGCGTAGGACCATTCAGCGTTCCGGGCTAGTTCGGCGATTCAACAAGATCGTTGATTGAAGTTCAAATTGTGCGGCCTGAGATTTGGCGCGCCCTTCACGGAGACCGGAATGCAGCCACTGCCACCATCGATCGCAGCGAAGCAACCGGTTCCTCGCCGCCGCTGGGCGCTCGGTCTCGTTCCCCGGATCATGATCCTGTCGGTTTCGGGCATCGTTGTACTGGGCCTCTGCGTCACCAGCGTGGCCTGGTATGTATTGGAACACGGTGCGACCAAGGCCGCGACCGAGCGGGTCGAAACCAATCTGCGGGTGGCGTGGGACGTGCTTCGCGCGAATGGCAAGAATTTCAGCATTGTCGATGGCAAGCTGCTGGCAGA
>JAQGKA010000124.1 GCA_028290355.1 Tardiphaga sp.
GGACTTGTGCTGCATGGTGATGGCGCGCAGCCGGGTCTCGTCCTTGGCGTGTTCGCCCACCGCATTGATGAAGACGCAGCCGTAATAACCCTCTTCGCCGAACCACTTTTTCAGTACGGGGAAGATCGAATCGAGCTTTTCGCGCGGTGTTCTGGCGCGTTCGATCGCGGCGATGAACCAGCCGCGCCAGATCCTGCCTTCCGATTCGAGCACGGCCTCAACGAGGTCGCCCTTGGATTTGAAGATCTTGTAGAGCGTGGTCTTGGCGGTTCCGGCTTCGCTGACGATGGCGTCGATGCCGGTGGCATTGATGCCGTTCTTGCAGAACAGCCGGGTTGCAGCGTCCATCAGCCGGTCGCGCGGCGTCACATGCGGGACGTCGGTCACAGCGTCATGCGGGATCGCATCGGTCATGTCTTTTCATATGACATGCCGCGCGCGAGGCGCAAGCGGTGATCGGTTCCTGACTAACATTCGAGCGGCAAAACGGCGATTTGGCGCATTTGGCGGCAATCCGGCCGGCGCCGATTTTTGCACCGTGCGGTTAACATCCTCATAACGTTCGGCTTTCCGAATCTGGCGGAGGTGGCACGCTTTCTGCAAAGCTACAGAACGTTCTGTATCCTACTAGTCCGCAGGGAGAAAACCGATGACCGCTGTCGCCGCAAAAACCGTCCTGACCGGCTGCCTCGCACCGATCGACAAAGGCGGGCTCGAGCAGCTGATCGCCAACGGCAAGGCCAATCCGAACGTCATCAAGACGCTGAAGTGCAGGACGGTGGCCGAGGGCAAATTCCGCCACGCCAATTACATCCGCAACCTGCCGCCCTACATCGTCGACGAACCGCCGGCGCTGCTCGGCGACGATACCGCGCCGAATCCGTCGGAAGCCTCCCTGGCCGCGCTCGGCTCCTGCATCGCCGTCGGCCTGCACGCCAACGCCGTGCATCGCGGCTGGACCGTCAACAAGCTGGAGCTGCAGCTCGAAGGCGACCTCAACATCACCGCGGTGTGGGGCACCGGCGACATCAGCGAGAAGCCGGTCGGCTTCACCGACGTGCGCATCAAGGTCGACATGGAGTGCGAAGGCATTCCGCAGGCCGAGATCGATGCGCTGATCGATCACGTCAAGAAATGGTCGCCGGTCGCCAACACCTTTACCCGCCCGGTCAGTCTCGAAGTCTCTGCCTGAGAAGGTGTTGGCCTGAATTGACGCGGCCGCAGCGATGCGGCCGCACCTCCTCTCTTCCTTTCCGCGAGTGACGGAGACCGCGATGACCACGATGGCTGTGCTGCGAAAATCCGATGACGTCGCCGATGAGGGGGAATCGCTCATCGATCGAATCGCCGCACTGTCGCGGACCGAGCTGACGCCGATTGCACTCGCCATCGACGAAGGCGAGATCTATCCCGCCGAAGCGCTCCGCCATCTCGGCGAGGCCGGCGCCTGGTCCGCCCATGCCGATCTGCGCGATACCATTGCCGGCATCTCCGCGATTGGCGAGACCTGTGGCGCCACCGCCTTCATGGCGTGGTGTCAGAACACACTGGTCTGGTACATCCTCAATTCCGAGAACGCCGCGCTGAAGGTGCGCTTCTTGAGTAATGCCGCGAGCGGAAAGCTGCTCGGCGGCACCGGCCTTTCCAATCCGATGAAGAGTTTCTTCGGCATAGAGAAACTCAAATTGAAAGGCCGCCGCACTGACGGCGGTTATATCGTGCGCGGTGCGCTGCCGTGGGTCTCCAATCTCGGCCCCGACCACATGTTCGGCACCATCTTCGAACTCGAGGATGGCTCCGGCGACAAGGTCATGTTCCTCGTCGACTGCGCCGACCCCAATGTCACGCTGACGCCGTGCAAGCCGTTCCTCGCCATGGACGGCACCGGTACCTATGCCGTGCAACTGCGCGACGTGTTCATTCCCGACGACCAGGTGCTGGCAGCGCCGGCGATGCCGTTCGTGAAGAAGATTCGCGCCGGCTTCATCCTGATGCAGAACGGCATGGGGCTTGGCCTGATCCGCGACTGCGTTGCGATCATGCAAAGCGTGCGGCCGTCGCTCGAACACGTCAATTGCTTCCTGCCCAAGCAGCCCGAGGATTTCGCGGCGCTGCTCGGCGAACTCGAAGCCGAGACCATGCAGCTTGCCGCCACGCCCTATGACAGCAGCAACGCCTATTGGCGCCGTGTCGTCGAGCTGCGGCTGCGCATCGGCGATGCCAGCGTCGCCGCGGCCCATGCCGCGATGCTGCACTGTGGCGCGCGTGGCTATCTGAAATCGCACCGCGCCCAGCGGCGCCTGCGCGAATCCTACTTCGTGGCGATCGTCACCCCCGCCACCAAGCAACTCAGAAAAATGCTCGCAGACAATGCGCGCGAATATCCGGGAGACCAAGGTTAGGCAAGTTCTCGCTTCAAAGACACAGACGCAATCCAACAAACCCGACAACCCTAGTGGAGGCTTGGTATGGCTGAAGTTCTTATTTCCGCAGACGAACTCGTCCCGTTCATGAAGTCCGAACCTTGCGTGATCATCGACACGCGCAACCCCGACGCCTACGCCGCCGGCCACATTCCCGGCGCCGTCAATCTGCATGAGATCTTCACCTTCCTCGCCACCTCGACGCCGGAGGGCATGGAAGAGTTGAAGAAGAAATTCGCCGACGCTTTCGGCGGCGCCGGCCTGTCCGGCAGCGAGACCGCAGTGATCTACGAGCAGTCGATGAATTCCGGCTTCGGCCAGTCGTGCCGCGGCTATTTCCTGCTGGAATTCCTCGGCTATCCCAAGATCAAGGTGCTGCATGGCGGCTTTGAAGCCTGGACCATGAAGGGCCTGCCGACCACCACCGAGGTTCCGTCGCCGACGCCGGCCGCTTTCAAGGTCAAGCCGGAAGCCGGCTCGATCCTGATCGATGCCGGTACCATGATGGCGGCGCTGGACAATCCCGGCATCGCGCTGCTCGACGTCCGCGACGTCGATGAATGGATCGGCGAAAGCTCCTCGCCCTACGGCAAGGACTTCTGCCCGCGGATGGGCCGGATCCCCGGCGCGGTGTGGATCGAGTGGTACCGCATGATGAAGCCCACCGCAGAAGGCCCGCGCTTCAAGTCGAAGAACGAGATCCTGGCGGAATGCGCCACCGTCGGCATCACGCCGAGCACCACGGTGTATTTGTACTGCTTCAAAGGCGCGCGCGCGTCGAACACATTTCTCGCATTGAAGAACGCTGGCGTAGCCGACGTGCGGATGTATTTTGGATCGTGGAACGAATGGTCGCGCGACACCAAGTATCCGATCGAGGAAGGCCTGCCGCTGGTCGGCGACAAGCAGGCGCAGGCGGCGTAACTTCTTCCCTCTCCCCTTGTGGGAGAGGGTGGATGCGCGCCGCAGACGGGTGAGGGGTAGCCCCGAGCTCTGTAGCACCCCTCATCCGACGCGGACTTCGTCCGCGCCACCTTCTCCCACAAGGGGAGAAGGAAAGAAAAAGGCCCGTTCTTGCGAACGGGCCTTTTGCGTTTCGATGGCAGCGCGAAAATCCTAGCGCTTCAGCAATTCCACCAGCGTGGTGCCGAGACGTGCGGGCGACGGCGACACCACGATGCCTGCGGCTTCCATCGCCGCGATCTTGGACTGGGCATCGCCCTTGCCGCCTGACACGATCGCGCCGGCATGGCCCATGCGGCGTCCGGGAGGAGCGGTCACGCCGCCGATGAAGCCGACCATCGGCTTCTTGCGGCCACGCTTGGCTTCGTCCTTGATGAACTGGGCCGCATCTTCTTCCGCCGAACCGC
>JAQGKA010000197.1 GCA_028290355.1 Tardiphaga sp.
GCATCACCACCAGACTCGCTCAAAAGCGCATTCAACCCGCGCACATCATCGCATGGTCTTTCTGGCGCAGAGCTCACCAGGCTGCCGCTCAACGCGCTCACTTCAAAAAAAGACAACTGTAATGCTAAGATCATGCGCCGCCTCGTCCCGATTCCCGGCTTGCTGGAACGCGAGCGGATCGATTTGATGCTGGCGGATCCGGACCATGCCCTGTCCGTCATCAACGAGGAGTACACCGAAATCGCGGAGGACTATCGCGGGAACACTGCGATGGGATTGGATCCGCACGAAGCGCTCCTTTCTCTGCTCGAGATGGATCGCCCTCTCGAACCAGTGAAATTCATGCTTGAGGACATCGGCGCCGCCCAGCCGGCTGAGGATCCGGTGCTCTCTCGCAAAGAGGCACTCTCGCACATCTGTGCGCAGACGGCCGCTCGCTGCGGCACGCTGGCCGCCCTGCCGGCTTGTTCGCTGATCCGTAGCGACGGCAAGTTCCGCCTCGTGGTCAACGGCAGCCTGTTCAAGAACAGAAAGGCGGAGCGGTTCGCCCGCGGAAAGGTCTACGAGAAGGAGCTTGAGAATTTGGCCGGATGCTACGAAGCCTTGGAACACTACATCGATTACGGAAGGCGTGCGGTCGGCATGGCGGACCATCCGAAACTGTTCGTCACCAAGGGCGGCGCGATGTCGGAAGCCCAAGTCTACAACGACGTGTTCGGAATGACGCGGCGCTTCCTCTCGGAGCAAGGCCAGGAAGGCCGCAACCTTCCGGGGCTACTGCCCTTCGGTCCCGGCGGTTATCGGCACATCGTCGCGACGCACATGCTGAAGACGACGCGGAATCTTCTCGTCGCCGCAGAAGCGATCCACGACGATCCGAAGACGGTGTTCGAGCATTACGCGCGGTACGCGCCGGAAGGCGGCAGCTTTTCTTTTATCACTCCCAAAGTCGCTCTGAAACGACGGCAACGCGCGCGCGCCGCAATGTCGCGGGCTCGCGCCGAATTCGGCTGAATAGTTTTGATACCACCGGATCGACGTTGTGAGGATTAGCTGGATTAGCCGTAACGGCTAATAGCAAGATCGATTACATCAATGGCGGGCGGCTTGCCCATAATCTGATCGACGAGTACGCGCGCAGTGCCGCAGGCCATGGTCCAGCCGAGCGTGCCGTGGCCCGTATTGAGATACAGATTGCCAAGATGCGTGGGCCCAACGATCGGCGGACCGTCTGGCGTCATAGGACGCAGGCCACTCCAAAACGTCGAGCGCGATAAATCACCGGCCTTCGGAAACAGATCGGTCAGGGATTTATCGAGCGGCATCCGCCGCTCAGGACGAGCAATCGGGAGATAATCGCCAACTTCTGCAGTGCCACCGACGCGAATACGATCCCCGAGGCGGGTAATTGCCACCTTGTAGGTTTCGTCCATTATGGTCGACTGCGGCGCCAGTGCTTGATCGGTAATCGGCACGGTGATAGAATAGCCTTTAACCGGATAGATCGGCGCATCGATGCCAAGCGGTCGCAGGAAAAGCGGCGAGAAGCTGCCCATGGCCATAACATAGCAATCGGCAGTAAATACGCCCTTATTGGAAGTCACCTTCGCAACGCGTCCGCCTTCAACATCCACCGACTTGATGATGGTGTCGTAGACGAAACGTACTCCAAGCCCCGCCGCCATCTTCTCCAGCCGCTGCGTGAACAGATGGCAGTCACCGGTCTCGTCATCGGGCAAGCGCAAGCCGCCGACAAAAGATTCCTGCACTGCTGCTAAGCCCGGTTCGGCGCGCACGCAGCCGGCACGATCCAGTACTTCGAACGGCACATTGTATTGCTTGAGCACCTCAATATCACCACCGGTGGCATCGAGCTGCGACTGCTTGCGGAACAACTGCAAGGTGCCCTGGCTACGATCATCATAAGTAATACCGGTTTCGGCGCGCATCGCGCGAAGACAATCGCGGCTATATTCGGCGATGCCGACCATACGCGACTTGTTGAGGGCGTAGCGGCTTGCCGTGCAGTTACGCAGCATCTGCAACATCCAGCGCCACATCGCGGGATCGGCTTGCGGGCGCACGACCAGCGGGCCGTAGCGATCAAGCATCCAGCCGATGGCCTTTTTCGGTACACCCGGACCAGCCCAAGGCGAGGCATAGCCGGGCGAGACTTCTCCGGCATTGCCGAAGCTGGTTTCCAGACCCGGACCCGTCTGGCGATCCAGCACAGTGACCTCGAAGCCTGCCTTAGCCAAATAATAAGACGTAGTGACGCCGATCACGCCAGCACCGAGAACCAGAACCTTCATCGCTTAGTGTCTCCACAGCAGGCGGGCGACCGCATAACAATTTCGTCGGCGTAATTTCGTCGATAGCGATGACCGAGCCCGGTCAACACCTCATATCCGATCGTGCCGCAAACGGCGGCGAGATCGTCGATCGATTGGTGATCACCGATAATGTCGATCTCAGTACCGCGCATCAGCGCAGCCGGCGGCAGGTCGCCGAAGTCGACCGTAAGCGTATCCATCGATACGCGGCCCGCGATGGCGAGACGTCGCCCTTCAAAATAAACCGCACCGTCTTGGCCGAGCACGCGGTGTAGCCCGTCAGCGTAGCCGACGGACAGAGTTGCTAACCTGGTCGCCTTGTCTGCACGGAACTCCCAGCCGTAGCCAACGTGCGCGTCGAGCTCGATCTCGCGGACCTGAATTACCTGCGCCGTCAATTTGACCACGGGCGACATCGGATTTGGTAGCCGCGGCAGCGGATTAATCCCGTAGAGCGCAGCGCCGGGCCGGACGACATCGTGATGGAATTCGGGGCCAAGAAAGATTCCTGACGAATTCGCGAGGGACCGCCGCACGCCCGGGAAGTAGGCTGCGAGGGATTCGAACGCTGTCAGCTGATGTGCATTCGCCGGATGCGACGGCACATCCGCGCAGGCGAGATGACTCATCACGAACTTAAGATCGAGACCCGCCATACGAGGGTTGCTTGACCCGTTCCATTGCGCGATCTCGCAGGGCGACATTCCCAACCGCGACATACCGCTATCGACTTGAACGACCGCAGGCAATTCTACGCCAAGCTTGCGCGCACAAGCGGACCAGTCTTCAGCCTGCTCGCGCGAATTGAGCACGGGAACGAGGCCCGCCTCCGCGCAATCGCCTTCGCCACCGGTCGGTAAACCATTGAGAACGTAAATCGAAACGTCGGTCGGAAGATGCCGCTGCAGATCGAGCCCTTCATCGAGATGCGCCACGAAGAACGACCGACATCCCGCCTCGTAGAGTGCGGGCGCCACGCGATGAGCACCAAGCCCATAGGCATCCGCCTTGACAACGGCAGCGCATTCGACCCCCGGGCTGACCTTCTCCACAAGAAGCCGATAATTCCGACGGACGGCAGCGAGACTGATCGTCAGTGTAGCCCCGGAATGACGAGTGTTTTCCGTGACTGCTGCGCGTGCCAACCGAATTCTCCCTGAGTGATGGGGGCATCATCGCATCTTGTCCGCGCGGCTTTCCGGCGATTTTGGCTGTTGCAAAAAGCATATCCGCAGATTATCTGCATAAAATAACTCGTACTTAGTGAAATTGTGCAATGGATCATCGATGACCGTGCTGGCGAAACTCGACTCATTCGACCGCAAGATCCTGCGCGAAGTTGTGCAAGACGCCCGCATCACCCAGATGGTGCTGGCAGAGCGCGTCGGTCTTTCACCCACGGCCTGCACCCGGCGCTTGCATGAGCTTGAGAAGAGCGGCGTTGTCCGCGGTTATACGGCAGAGATCGACGCTGCCGAGCTGGGCTTCATGATGACGGTGCACGTTCATATCACGCTCGACCGGCAGAGCGAGGACGCGCTCTCGGCGTTCGAACGGGAGATCATTAAATGTCCGGACGTCGTATCGTGCTATCTGATGTCAGGAAATGACGACTACCTCGTCCACGTGCAGGCGCGGGACATGGCAGACTATGAGCGAATTCACAAGCAGCATCTGTCGCGCATGCCCGGTGTAGCTCGGCTGCATTCGAGCTTCGCCATGCGCAGCGTTGTTAAACGCGGTGTTTCGCTTTCTGCACTGAGCGGTTGATCGCATTTCTTTAGAAGTGAAAACCAAACACTTCTGGTTGGAGCATGCTCCATCGCCGGACATTAGCTCACGCGGACATTTCGGAGAGCGCGATTGGCGCGCCCGATTTGACGTTGGCGATTTCGCGCGGCCCTGAGGCCAGCCTTAACCCATGATCCCAAGTCGAATGGCCAAAGAGCGCGGCGAATTCGTCCCCTGGGTTTGCCACGTGAACGATATTCGCCAAACTCGATGAACGGCCGCCTCAGTTCGAAGCAAGTTCAGAGCTGTTGATTAAGAGTCATCCGCAAGCTGCTTTGATTCAACGCACATTCCAATATGTTCACGTTTCGAGCAGCATTGAAATCACTATGGAGTTTTCCTTTGTGGGAATACGGGAATGCCGCGAAGGGGCGATCGGCTCGGCTTGCACTACACCGGCCCAGCAATGATGTTGAGGTCTTCACCAGTTGCCGCCCGGCCCTGCCGGATAGAGCAACGCTCCTCAGTATAGCAGTTATAGCGAACGGCCACCCAATCAGCTCTCCAGCTATCGCCGGGAGTGAGGCAATGTACCACTGACCACCTCTAGCGAGGCACATGTTCCTGACGGAATATGCCGCGCGCTTCCGAGTTTATCGATGAAAGCCAACCCGCTGACCGTGACCTCCACCCTTGCGCGATTCTCTTCGGCTGTTGGATGGAGCGACTTTCCGGACTCCATACGCCAGGCGGCCCGACGTTCACTGCTGAACGGAATCGGGACGGCGCTCGGCTCGGCGCGCGACCCAATCGTCCTCGCACTCGCACAAACGCTTCAGTCCTTTTCAAATTGCAGCCATGCGATGCTGATCGGCCGGCGCCAGCGAATGGACGCCGGAAGCGCCGCCTTCGTCAATGCGGCAGCGAGCAACCTGCTCTACTTCGACGATACCCATTTGCCAACCATCATTCATCCGACAGCCCCAGTGGTTTCGGCCGCACTGGCATTGGCGGAATGGCGCGGACTGTCCGGCCGGCTGTTGCTCGAGGCTTTCGTCGTCGGCGGCGAGACCGCCTGCCGCATCGGGCTCGGCGTCTCGCCGCATCACTATGCGCGCGGCTGGCATATCACCTCCACCTGCGGCGTATTCGGCGCCGCCGCCTCTTGCGCCAGGCTGCTGGGCCTCAATGCCGAGCGGACGTGCCATGCGCTGGGGATCGCCGCCAGCCTGTCGGCCGGCCTGGTGGAAAACCTGCCGACCGCGGCCAAGAACGCCAGCGTCGGCAATGCCGCGCGCAATGGCATGCTCGCTGCCTTGCTGGCCGAAGCCGGGCAGCAGGCTGCGCTCACCGCGGTGGAAGGGCCGCTCGGCTGGGCATGCGCCTGCGGCGACACGCCGGACATCGAGGCGATGATCGGCGAGCTCGGCACGCGCTGGGAATTCGCCAGCAACACCTTCAAGCCCTATCCCGCCGGTATCGTCATGCATGCGGTGATCGACGCCTGCCTCGACCTGCGCGCCGCGCACGCGCTCGATGCCGCCGACATCGTGTCGGTGACCGTCACCGGCGATGCGCTGCTGCTGGCGCGCGGCGACCGCGTCGTGAAGACGGCCGGCGACGCCCGCGTCAGCATCCATCACTGCGCCGCGGTGGCGCTGCGTTATGGCAAGGCCGGCGTGCTTGATTTTTCCGACGCGGTGGTGTTCGACGCCGATGTTGTCGCGCTGCGCGGCAGGGTGCGTGCCGTCCGCGACGACACAATGCCGGTCGGCGCGGCGCGCGTCAGCATCGCCTGCCGCGACGGCCGCAAGCTGTCGGCCGAGGTGGCCGAAGCGCGCGGCGGACTGGGGCGACCGCTGTCCGACGCGGACATTGAAGCAAAGTTCCGCGATCTAGCGCGCATGGGCTCGCCCGGTATCGACAGCACGCGGGCGATCGAAGCGATCCGGGCGTTGGAGCAGGCGGCGGATCTCCGCGGTCTGGTGTCCGCGCTGTCGGGCTAAGCCGCAGACCAGCCATCGTGGCGAGCCAGTGAGTTCCCGGTCACGAAACCCACGAAGAATCCATGCATTGTGTCCCGCGCCGCTCTCATTGCATCGCAATGCGAGGCCTGGATTGGACAACGCGATATCAGGAGATAGGATGCAGTCAAAATTGCCTTGATATCGCATCGTCGGGGCTCACAAAGGCGGACACCATGCAGCTTCCGAGACGCCAATTTTTACGTCTCACCGCGAGCGCATTCGGGTTATCGGCTTTCCCAGTATTTGCGAATGCCGGGTCTTATCCAGGTCGACCTGTGCGGATCATCGTGCCGCTCGCCGCGGGCGGCGGGCTGGATTTCGTGTCCCGCTTAACGGGTGAGTATCTTTCCCGTTCGATGGGGCAGCAATTCGTCATTGAGAACAAGGCAGGCGCAGGTGGAATGCTGGGGATCGAGACCGCAGCGAGAAGCCAGCCGGATGGTTATACGGTCCTCAACTCGACCGATGCCATTGCCAGCGCTCCCAGCGTTACAAAATTCAACGTCGATTTTATCAGCAGTCTCGTCCCCGTCGCGCAGCTGACCCGCTCGCCGCAGATCATCGCCGTCCATCCTTCGATCGACGTGAAATCCCTTCCTGACCTGATTCAATATGCAAAAGGGAAACCAGGCAGCGGCTACGCGACGTCGGGAGCGGGCACAAACCAGCACTTTCTCGGAGAATGGGTTGCACGGGAAGCTGGACTGAAATTAGTTCATGTTCCTTATCGAGGTGCGGGACAGGCTGTTAACGACTTGGTCGCCGGCCATATCTTGATTGCTGTACTTGGACCTGCTGCGATCATCCCGTTCCATCAGGCTGGAACATTGCGGATCATTGCGCAATCGTCCCAGGTGCGTTCGCCAAGCCTGCCGGATGTGCCGACCATCGAGGAAGGCGGCTTGAAGGGCGTGGTCCTGGACACCTGGCAGGGCATGTTCGTTCCGGAAAAAACACCGACCGAAATTATTCGCCAGCTCAGTTCCGAGATCGGAAAGGCGATGTCCGACCCAATGTTGGCGGACAAGCTGCGGCAGGGCGCCCAGGAAGCTGTCGGAGCAAGCGCGGAACAGCTGGCGCTATTGCTCAAGGACGATACTGAAAAATATGCACGGCTGGTCCAAGAGCTCAAGATCAAGCTTGATTGAGGCCTGAATGCCTTTACCCCTTCTCCCTCTCCTGCCCGGGCTTCGGGGTAATCATTTCGCAGCGGGCTGCGCGGTGGTGTCGTGGCTACGCTTGGCGACTAGGCAGCTGACCACCCGCCGTCGATGGGGATCACCGCGCCGGTGATGTCGCGCCCCGCCGGGCCGCACAGGAACACGATGGCAGCGCCGACATCGGCGAGCTCGACGAAGCGGCCGCTGGGCTGGCGCTCCTTCATGTATTCACGCACCGCATCGTCATGCGACAGGTGTCGCGCGGCGGCGAGCACGGCGATGCGGGCGGCGATCGCCGGGGTCGGCAAGGTGCCGGGGCTGACGGCATTGCAGGTGATGCCGGTGCCTGCGGTTTCCAGCGCCACGGTACGCGTCAGGCCAAGAATGCCGGTTTTCGTGGTGACGTAGTCGACGCGGTTGCGCGCGCCGCGCTGGGCGTATTGCGAGGACAGGTTGACGATGCGGCCGAAGTCGCGCGCGCGCATGCCCGGCAACGCAAGCTGGATGATCCGCAGGGGCGCCGTCAGGTTGACCGCCAGCGAGCGCTCCCAGTCGGCCAGCGCAAGCTCTTCCACTGGCGCGAAGTGACGCACCACGGCGTTATTGACGACGACATCGGGACCGCCGAACGCATCGTGCGCGACCTGTATCAAGCGATCTACCGCTGCGAGATCGGCCAGGTCCGCCTGGCAATAGACCGCATCGATGCCGTGGCGCTGCGCTAGCGCGACCGTCGTCGGCTGCATGGCCGCGGCCTCGTCGAGCCCATGCAGGACAATATGGAATCCGGCCGCCGCGAGGCTTTCGGCGACGGCCAGACCGAGCCCGCCGCTGGAGCCGGTCACCAGCGCCGATCGGGGCTGCGCCGCCATCAGCCGCGAACCGTGCGCGGCGCGACGTCGAGCCGCACCGCGATGCCGCCCAGCTCCCGGGACACCGGCGGATACAGCGCCATCACCAGCGGATCGTGGCCGGGGACGATATGATCCGCGCTGTCGGCCAATGCCTGCACGGTGCGGAAGCCCTCCATCATGTCGCCGACGTTGTAGACGGCGGGAAACGGCAGACCGCGCGCGAGATTGTCGTAGTAGTGGGTGGCGTCCGACGCCACCACGACCCAGCCGCGCTTGGTCCACACCCGCACGATCTGCAGTCCGGCGGAATGGCCGCCAACCCGATGCAGCGTCAGCCCCGGCGCGAGTTCGGAGAAGCCGTCGTGAAACGCCACGCGGTTGGCATAGACGTTGCGCACGAAGCCCACGACATCCTCCACATCGAAGGGATGGCGCAGATAGCCGTGGCACATGCAGCGCCCGGTCGCATAGGCGGCCTCGGCGTCCTGCACATGGAAGCAGGCGCGCGGAAACGAACCCAGCGAACCGGCGTGATCGTAATGCAGATGGGTGAGAATCACCTGGTCGACCTGTTCGGGCTCGATGCCGAGCGCGCGCACGCCGTCGGCCGGCAGCCGCAGCATGGTGCGGCCGCGCTCCGCCGCGGAGGTCGGGTTGAAGCCAGTGTCGATGACAAACACCTTGTCGGAGCAGCGCGCCACCCAGACGAAATATTCCAGATTGCGGCCGGCCTCATGGGCGTCGGCGCCGATGAAATTGTCCGAGGCGCGGCGGCCGGTGTGTTCGCCGTAGCGAATGGCGAACAGTTCGAACGGCTCGACGCCGGCCATGGCGCTGGACGACGTAGTCATGAGTTCACTCCCGCAGGTTGGCGCGCGACGATGTCGTTCAGCTGGCGACAGATCTCGTCGGGGATCTCGATCGCATCGGCCGCGCGGCGGCGCTGGCGCTCCGCGCGGGAGCGATCGAACGGCATGCGGACCGGCGCGCCGCCGTCGACTGGCCGTGCCGTTCGCACTCCCTTGGCATAGGCCGAAACGTTGGCGCGGAAGTCGTCGGCGGATCCCATCAGGTCGGGGCGCATGGTGATGATGACAAAGCCGAAGCCGGCGAGCTCCGGCGGAATCGGCGGCGAGCCCGCCATGATGCCGAGCAGTTGCACCACAATTCCGAGGCCAGATCCCTTGTGGCCGCCCCAGGCGGCAAAGGCGCCAGCCAAAGCCGCGCCAGGATCGCGCGTCGGCTGTCCTTCTGCATCGAAGGCCACGTCGGCGGGCAGCAGCTGGCCGAGCCGGCGCGCCAGCGTCACCTCGGCATGAATGATGGCGGAGGTGCCGACATCCCAGATGACCGGTTCGTCGGCGCTGGGAAAGCCGAAGCAGATCGGATTGGTGCCGAAGCGGCCTTCGGTGGCGCCATGCGGTGCGACCCAGGGCGAGGCGTTGGACGCGATGACGCTGACCAACCCGCGCGCCGCGGCGATCTCCGCGTAATACGACAGCATGCCGGTGTACCAGGTGTCGCTGGCGCCGACCACGGCGATGCCTGTGGCTTCGGCCTTGCCGGTGGCAATCTGCGTGGCGCGGTGCGCGACGAGATAGCCGAGCTGGTCGCCGCCATCGAGGCGGGCCGACACCGGCGTTTCGTGCAGCACGCGGATGGCGCGGCGGCGATCTCCGGTGCGAGCGATTCGCTCGGCGATACTGATGGCGCGCGCCAGGCCGCCATAGGCCAGCCCGCGCAGCTCGCAGTCGATCAGGTGATCGGCGATCAGGACCGCATCGGTCGCGTCGTGACCGAGCGCAGCCAACACGCGCTCGGCGAGATCACGCGCCGCTGTGACGGTGAATTTCATGGAAGCTTCCACCCTTCGGCACGGCCGCCGTCCCGCATCAGCGAGACGGTGGCCGCGACAAACATGCTAACAGAGACCGTTTACTTGCCGGCCTTTTCGGCATCGATCTGGGCGAACACTTCGCGAGCGGTGCGGAACGAATCGACCCCGGCCGGGATGCCGCAATAGATCGCGACCTGCAGCAGGATTTCCTTGATCTCGTCCTTGGTGACGCCGTTGACCAGCGCGCCCTTCAGATGCATCCGCAGTTCGTGATTGCGATTGAGCGCGCTCAGCATCGCGATGTTGAGCATGCTGCGGGTCTTGCGCGGCAGGCCATCGCGCCCCCAGATTGCGCCCCAGCAATATTCGGTGGTGAGTTCCTGCATCGGCATGTTGAAATCATCCGCCGACTCGAACGACTTCTCGACGAATTCCTCACCCAGCACGTCCTTGCGAATGGCCAGACCGCGATCGAAAACTTCCTTGTTCATGTTTCTTCTTCCTGTGTTGTACGGATGGGGCCACCCGCCTCGCCAGCGGGTGGATCGGGGCTCAGCGCTTCGGCCAGAATGGCTCGACAACGGCGAGTTTCTGCGGGAATACAGTGACCGGAATTCCGTTCTGCCACTGCACCACTGTCATTTCGGCATCGACGCGGCGGCCCTTGTCGTCGAACTTGAGAATGCCGCCGGGATAGTATTTGGACGGGCCGCCATCCACGCTGCGCAGCGCATCCGCCACCGCCGCCTTGTCGGCCTTGCCGGATTTCTCCAGCGCGTCCTTGATCAGCCACATATCGCCATAGGTGGAGATGGCGTTCTGGGTCATCCACGGTTCGTTGTAGCGGGTCTTCAATTCGGCGATCAGCTCTTCGTGGCCCTTGGTCGCCCAGCTGCCGACGCAAGTGATGACACCCTGCAGCAGCGCCGGATTGATGGTCTGCAAGATGTCCGGCTCGGCGATGGCGATGCCGAACGAGATGGTGGGGATGCGGCCCTGGCTGAGACCGAACTCGTTCATCTTCTCCAGCACCAGCTTGGCGTCGGAGATCACCGTAGGCAGGAAGAACAGCAGGTCAGGCTTGGCGGCGCGCACCTTCTGGACCAGCGGCGTCGCATCCGAGAGCGGCGGCGTGAAGGTCTCATCCATCACCAGTTCGAGGCCAACTTCCTTGAGCAGGCCTTCGCGCATCGGCTTGGCCGAGGCGACGGAGGCGCCGGTGTTGTCGGTGATGATCGCCACGGTCTTCGGCAGCTTGCCGGACGCGCTCTGCGCCAGCATCATCAGCAGCGGCAGCGCCTGGCGGGCCTGGGAGGCCGCGGTCGCCGAGGTCTGGAACACGTATTTGAATCCGCGGTCGGTGATCAGGTCGGAGTACGACAGCGTCAGCACCGGCAGTTGCGCGCGCTCGGTGACCTCTGTCGCAGCGAGCGTGAAGGAGCTGAGATAGGCGCCGCTGGCGGCGACCAGATCGGTCTCCTGCGCCACCATGCGCTGCGCGGCGTTCTTGGCCTTCTCCACCGTGTCACCGGAGTCCATCACCACCAGCTTCAGCTTGGCGCCGCCCAGCGCCTTGACGCCTCCAGCCTTGTTGATGTGATCGATCGCCATTTCGGCGCCCATCTTCATCACCGTGCCGGGCCGCGCATAAAGCCCGGACAACGGCACCAGTAATCCCACCTTCACGTCCGCCGGGGATTGCGCAAAGGCGCGCGGCGCGATGAGCGTGACAGCGGTCGCCGCCAGCATCGTGCGTCGCGTCAGGGCCAGCCTGCTAACGTCATTCATAATCTCTCCCTCCAAAATTGTTTGAGTTTTTGATTGCTTCAGCTGCGCTTGGGCCAGAACGGTGCCGCCACGGCGAGATCGTTCGGGTAAACCGTCACGGGAATGCCGTTCTGCCACTGCACGATGACGACGCCGGCGCCGACCCGGCGGCCCTTCTCGTCGAATTTCAGCACACCGCCCGGATAGTATTTCGCTGGACCCGCATCGAGCGTGCGCAGCGCTTCGGACACTGCGGCGCGGTCGGCCTTGCCGGATTTTTCCAACGCTTCCTTGATCAGCCACATGTCGCCATAGGTGGAGACCACGTTCTGGGTCATCCACGGCTCCTTGTACTTGGCCTTGAGATCGGCCAGCAGCTTCTCCTGGCCCTTGACGCCCCAGTTGGCGACGACGGTCATGATGCCCTGCACCACTTCCGGCGAGACGCTCTGCAGCATGTCGGGCTCGGCGATAGTGATGCTGAAAGAGATGGTCGGGACGCGGCCCTGGCCGAAGCCGAATTCGTTCATCTTTTCGAGGCCGAGCTTGGCGTCGGACACCGCATTCGGCATGAACAGGAACAGGTCCGGCTTGGTGGCGCGCACTTTCTGGATCAGCGGCGTCGCGTCGGCGAGCGGCGGCGTCCACACCTCGTCCATCACCAGTTCGAGGCCGAGCTTCGGGAACAGCTTTTCCTTGAGCGCCTTGGCTGTCGCAATCGAGGTGCCGGTGTTGTCCATCGCAATCGCGACGGTCTTCGGCCGCTTGCCCGACGCCGCCTCGGCGAGCTTCATCAGTTCGGGCAAACCGAGTTCGGACTGCGCCGCCGCGGTGGCTGAGGTCTGGAACAGATGGCGAAAGCCGCGATCGGTCAGCAGGTCGGAATAGGACAACGTCAGCAGCGGCAGGCCGGCGCGCTCGGTGACCTCGCTGACGGCCAAGGTGAACGAGCTAAGATAGGAGCCGGTCGCAGCGACCAGATCGCTCTCCTGCGCTACCATGCGCTGGGCGGCGTTCTTTGCTTTCTCGACGGTGTCGCCGCAATCCAGCGCGACCAGTTGCAGCTTGGCGCCGCCGAGCGCCTTGATGCCGCCGGCGGCATTGACGTCGGCGATGCCCAGTTCGGCGCCCATCTTCATCACCGCGCCGGGCCGCGCATAGAGACCGGACAGCGGAACGATCAGGCCGACCTTGACGTCGGCAGGCGCCTGCGCGCGCGCCACCGTGGTGAGACCGACGGCGGCCGCACCGGAAACGAATGTGCGCCGTGTCAGCGGAAGTATCTTCTTCATCGCGTATCCTCCCTTGGGCTCGCTGTTCAGGCCGCGAGCTTGTTCACATTCCGAGATAGGCTTGCCGGATCCGGTCGTCGGCCCGCAACGTGGCGTTGTTGCCTTCGAGCACGACGCGGCCGGCTTCCAGCACATAGCCGCGGTCGGCGGATTCAAGCGCTTCGGCAACGCGCTGCTCCACGAGCAGAATCGTCAGCTTGGTTTCAGCGCGTATCTCGATCAGCTTCTCGAAAATGAAATCCGCGATCGCCGGCGCGAGGCCCATGGAGGGCTCGTCGAGCATCAACAGTTTTGGCGCCGAGGCGAGACCGCGGCCGATCGCCACCATCTGCTGCTCGCCGCCGGATAACGTGCCGGCGAACTGGTCACGGCGTTCGGCAAGCACCGGCATCAGCGCGAAGATACGCTCGAGGTTCTGCTTCCAGGCGCGACGCCCGGCATCGGTGAAGGCGCCCATCTCGAGATTTTCCATCACCGATAGCGATGGAAATACCTGACGGCCCTCGGGCACATGGGCGATGCCGAGATGCGGCCGCTTGGCAGCGGGGATATGGGCGAGATCGACACCCTCGAACAGGATCGCACCCGCGCTCGGCTGCACGATGCCCGAGATGGTCTTGAACAGCGTTGTCTTGCCGGCGCCGTTCGGCCCGACGATGGCGACGAACTGGCCAGCCTCGACCGTGAGCGAGACGTCCTTGAGCACGGGGACGACGGAGTATCCGGCGCAGATGCCATCAAGCTTGAGCACGGTTCACCCATTTCTTTCCAAGATAGGCTTCGATCACCCGGGGATTGCGGGTCACGCTGGCGGGATCGCCGTCGGCCAGTACCGCGCCGTGATCGAGCACCAGGAAGCGGTCCACCAGCCGAACCATCGACTGCATGGTGTGCTCGATGATGGCAATGGTGACGCCCTCGCGCGCCAGTCGCTGCACCACGGCGACGACCTCTTCGGCCTCGCCATGGCCGAGCCCGGCCAGCGTCTCGTCGAGCAGCAGCAGCCACGGCTTGCCGGCCAGCGCGCGGGCCAGCTCCATCAGACGTAATTCCTTGGTGGTCAGTTCGGCCGCGACTTTGTCGGCTACCGCCGTCAGTCCGACTCGCTCGACCGCGTCATTGGCAAAGCTGCGCGCCTCGTCCTCGCTCGCCGCGCGCACGTAGGCGCCGACGCGGACATTGTCGCGCACCGACATGCGCAGGAACGGCCGCATCACCTGGAAGGTGCGGCCGACGCCGGCCTGGCACAGTTCATGCGGCTTGCGCCCGACCATGTTCTGGCCGTCGAACAACACCTCACCGGTGTCCGGCAGCGAAAATCCGTTCAGCAGATTGAACAGGGTCGTCTTGCCGGCGCCGTTGGGACCGATGATGCCGAGGATCATGCCCTCGTGAATGTCGAAGCCGACGTTCTGCACCGCCTTCAAGCCGCCGAACGATTTTGACAGGCCCTTGACCGAGAGCAGCACCCTGCCCTGCGGCCGCTCGGGCCGCGCTGTAGATTTCACCGGCGCCGCGACGAACGGAATGACATGCTCCGGCAAGGTCACAACATCCGCGGTGGGCAGTGCGGCCGCGCCGGCGCGGCGCTTCATCCAGCGGTCGCGCACCTTCCAGAACACGCCTTCCGGCGCCACCAGGATCACGGTGATGATAGCCATACCGAAGATGACGCCCTGGATTCCCGGAATCCGCGCGCCCAATTCGGCGTGCAGGATTTCGGAGACCGGGATCAGCACCGCGGCACCGATCAGCGGCCCCCAGACGGTGCCGACGCCGCCGAACATCGAGACCGTTAGCGCCTGCGCCGACACCAGCATGCCGAACACCGACGGCGGCGTCACCACCAGCAGCACCACCGCATAGAACGCGCCGACCGCGCCGGCGATGGCGCCGGACAGCGCGATGGAGCGCAGCTTCCAGGCCAGCGTGTCGATGCCAGCAGCCTCCGCGGCGGCTTCGTTCTGCTTGATCGCCAGGAGCGCCATGCCGAAGCGCGAGCTCTCCACCGCGCGGGTGATGGCGACGATTCCCAGCAGCATCACCAGCGCGACCAGCGTGTAGATCCGCGGATCGGAGAACTGCATATAGGCGAACGGATTGTCGCGCTTGATAGGAAGCGTCAGCTCCTGATAGCCGAGCCATTCGAACACGTAGAGCAGCGCCAGCGGATAGGCCAGCATCGCCAGCGCGAAGTAATGACCGCGCAGCCGGAAGGTGGGGAAACCGACGAGCAGGCCGGCGACGCCGCCGACCACGGCTGCGGCCGGAATCAACAGCCACGGCGTGATGTCGAAATAGATCTGCCCCAGCGCTGTCGTATAGGCGCCGAGCCCGAAGAAGGCGGCGTGACCGAACGACACCAGTCCGGTGTAGCCCGACAGCACATTCCAGGACAGGCCGAAGCTCGCCCAGACCAGCACCAGGGTCAGCGTCAGCTGATAATAGGAATTGGTGACGAACAAAGCGAGACAGGCATAGACCGCGGCTGCGATCAGTGTCGGCGCGAGAGAACGCAACAGCATCGGCATCAGGTTCTCTCCACCATGCGGCCAAAGAACCCTTGAGGGCGCAGGAAAATGATCAAAAGGAAGACGACGAAGATCGCGGCGTTCTGCAGTTGCGTCGGCAGCACCAGCGTCGAGAGCTGCTGCACGAGGCCGATGGTCATGCCGCCCCAGAACGCGCCGGTGATGCTGCCCATGCCGCCCAGCACCACGCCGGCATACATCACGATGACGTAGTCGATGCCGATATAGGGGTGGAACGGATAGTTGGTGGCGAGCAGGCCGCCGGCCACCGCGGTGACCGCGGCACCCAGTCCGAAGGCGACACGATGCGACTTGTCGATGTCGATGCCCATGTAGGTGGCGGCCACCGGATTGTCGGCAGCGGCGCGCAGCGCCTTGCCCATCCGGGTCCGTGTGATCAGCGCAGCAAGTCCGATCATAGCGGCAATCGAGATGATCGCGGCGATGCCACGCGCCTTGTTGATGAAGATGCTGACGAGGTCATTCCAAAGCGGGCCGACTTCCCAGGCGCTCGACGACAGCGGCGTCCGAATCGAGGCCAGCACCGAGCCGAACACGATCAGGCCGCCGTTCTGCAGAACAAGCGCGACGCCCAGCGTCAGGATCAGCTGGGCGAAATGACCTTCGCCGTCGAGCTGCGCGGTGCGCTGCCCGGTGACGCGGGAGATCAGCAGCTTGTGGATCCAGAAGCCGAACAGGAACAACAGGGGGCCGGACAACAGGATCGCCACATAGGGGCCGAGCACATTGCCGAACGTGGTCTGGATGCCCGCCGACAGGAAAAGATAGTAGGCGGCATACATGCCGAGCATCATGAAATCGCCCTGGGCGAAGTTGATGACCCGCATCACCCCGAAGATCAGGCCGAGACCAACGCACATCAGGCCATAGATCGCGCCGGCCAAGAGTCCGGCCACCAGCGCCTGCAGGATGTTTTCGATGACTTGCGATGTCATCGACGCGACCTTGCCGCGATGGCGCCCAGGCCATTGCCTCTGTCGTTCATGTCGTCCCTCCCGTTGTCGTGACCGGCAGGCTTGGCGCCCGTTCTGGCCGTCGCGTGTTCTTCAGATCTTCCCTGCGCGTCAGGCTCCCCTGGCCGCGGAACGAGCGGCGGCGATGCGCGACTTGCCGCCGCGAATGGTCAGGGCGCACAGCCCGGCGATCCGGCCGGCATTGTCGCTGCGTTCGATATGATCGACCGCTTCCTCGATGGCATCGGCGCGATCCGCTCCCAGCACGCCGCCTGCGCTGCAGCGGAAGCGCGCCCTGACCTCGCCTTCGGTGGCGGCGATGACGTCCGGAATCCGGCGGCTGATCCGCGCGCCGATGGCCAGTCCGACTTCGACCTCGGCGCCCTGCGACGCCGGAAAGGCCGCGGTGAATTCCCTGTCGCTCCTCAGCTGGATCATGTTGGCGAGCCGCAGAATGTCGGGATGATCGAGCCGGCGATAATTGTCCTCGTCGACGACCTTGCGCACCAGCGCGCCGGCGACGCCGTACTGGATGCTCATCTTGGCCTGCAGCGCGCGCTCGAACGGCCCGGCGAAATCGCAACCGGGATAGCGGATGGCGGCATCCGGCAGATGTACGGTGACCTGCTCGACCGCGGCGATGTTATCGATCTCTTCCGCCACCCGCAGAGCAGCCTGGCAGGCGGTCTGGGCGAAATTGCAAGCCGGAACCGGCTTGTTGTAGACCGCAAGGATCTCTTCCTCGCCGTCAGGGAATAGAGTGATCGCGCGCGGCGCCGGCGCCCGGCGGAACGCGGCGAACAGTCCGGCTTCGCCCTCCAAAATAAGTTCGGAGCCGTAGGCGCCGGCTTCCGCCAACGCAATCGCCGTAATAGCGCCGCGGGCGGCCGCGCCGGGATGGAAGTACATATCGCTGCCGCCATCATGCGGCCACTGGTTGAGGCCCGCCGACGCATTGGCCGCCAGCGCCAGCGCCGATACCGATGCATTCTCACCGAGCGACAGCAGACAGCTTCCGGCCACAGCGCCAGCAACGGGACCGAGAATGCCGGTGGGACGAAACAGCCGAGCCAGATCGGCATTGAACAGCGCGCGGCCCAGCCGGCCGCCGGCCTCGTAGCCGACAGCCGCCGCGGTCAGCAATTGCGCGCCGGAGACCTGGCTGCGCTGCGCCAGCGCCAGCAACACCGGCCAGATCACCACGCCATGATGGCCGATGCTGCCGGCATGCATATCTTCGCGGACCAGCCCGTGACCTAAGGTGGCATTGGCGAAGGCGGCGTCCGATGGCGAAGCGACGATGTCGGTGCCGACGATGGTGGCGCCGGACGCCGCCTTGCCGGCGATGGCGATGGCCTGCCGGCTCCAGTCGAGGTCGCGCGCCTCGAACGCGCAGGACAGGAAGTCGAGCAGGCAGATCTTGAGCTTGTCGCAGGCGGCCGCCGACAGATCCGACAACCGCACCGCACGCGCCGCGCGCACCATGGTGCGCGCCAGCGATGCCTGCTCTGTATCGGACCTGTCGGTCATCGTCATCATCTCATGTCCTGCTGCTGCGAACGTCCGGTCGGCCTATCCCCGGATCTGGACGCCGGCCCATTCTTCCGAGAGCTTGGCAATCGAGGTGAAATCGGAGTCGGGACCGTACTTGGCCTGGGTCAGCGCGAGGATCTGGCGCACCACCGCGCCCATGATCATGGGAATGCCCATTGCCTCGGCCTCGTCGAGGCAGAGCCGGACGTCCTTGTAGGACAGCGCTGTCGCGAAGCCGAAGTCGAAGGTGCCGGGCAGCACCGAGCGCGGGAACTTGTCCTGGGTGGCGCTGTTGCGGCCGGAGGAGACATTGATGATGTCGAGCAGGATTTTCGGATCGAGTCCCGCCTTCACGCCCATCGCCATGCCTTCGGACGAAATCACCAGCGCCGCGGCGGCCAGCAGGTTGTTGACGAGCTTGGCGGTCTGCGCGAGGCCCGGCTTTTCGCCGGTGTAGAACAGCTTGCCGAAATGCTTGAGGATCGGTTCAACCTGGGGCGCGTAGACATCCTTCGGACAGGACACCATGACAGCGAGCGTCCCGCCCTTGGCGCCCGCAATGCCGCCGCTCACTGGCGCATCGACGAAGGTGATGTTGTGTTCGCCCAGCCCGCGGGCGACGATGGTCGCAACGCCCGGGCCGGTGGTCGACAGGTCGATCAGCGTGCGGACGCGATTGCCGTGAGCGATGCCGTTCTCGCCAAGCGCCACTGCCTTGACGATGTCGGGCGTCGGCAGGCTCATCAGCACGATTTCGGCGGCGGAGGCTACCTCGCCGGGCGATTTGGCAACCCGTGCGCCGCGCGCCGCCAGCGGCGCCGTCGCATTCGGATCGCGGTCATAGACGCAAAGCGTATAACCTGCGTCCAGCAGGCGCGCGCACATGGGACCGCCCATGCGACCGACGCCAACGAATCCGAGAAGCTCTCCAGCCATAGACGATCTCCCTTAGCCCGCGGATCACAGCCCGCCGGTCCATTCGCAATGTTGGACGGACGCTAGCGGGTGTTGTCGGGCAGGGGCATCGTCGTTTGTGGAATAACAGCTTTGCTGCGCACGGTCGTTTGCAGCGCAGCGAGATCGCTACGACATCGCGGGGTCCGCACCTTTGGCCCATAGTCCGCGGCGGACGAGATCTTTGATCTGCTGTCGCACCATTTGCGCCAACGCGCGCGTTGCCGTCGTGGTCGGCCGCTGGCTCGATGTGACGAGGATTAGTTGCCGCGTCAGCACGGGATCCACGATCGACCAGCTCTTCATGCGGCCAGCCTCAACCAGGTGCCGCGCAGGTCCGTATGACAGCAGCGTGTAACCCATACCCTGTTCGACCAGGCTCAACGTCGACGGCATCGCATCAACTTCCAGTTCGATCCGTGGCGCTATCTCGGCTTCGCCAAGCAAGGCGTCCACCACAAGGCGCAGGCCATGCGGACGGCCAGGCAGGATCATGGGAATTTCCGTCAGCCGGGAAGCAGGCACCGGACCTTCCCCCAGACCAGCGGGATCGCCCACCGGACCAAGCAGGCTGATTTCCTCTCTGATTAAAGGCTCGGCACGCAGGTTGCTGGTCCGAGGGGCGTTGTAGAGTACCGCCACGTCGATTTTCCCGGTGATCAGCCATTCCAGCAGGTGTCCGCTGAAACCTTCCACGACGCGCATCGCGATATCAGGAAATTCCGAGCGGAAGCATTGCACCAGCGGGACGGTGAGCACCGAACCGACAGATGGCGGCATCCCGATGGCGATGGTGCCCCGGGGGCTTGTGCGCAGCGCAATGACTTCGGTCGTCGCCCGTGCCACCGTATCGAGAACGCCGCCGGCATAGTCATGAAGGACTTTTCCGGCTTCGGTCAGCACGATGCCGCGGCCGTTGCGATAGAACAATTCGATGCCGAGCTCGTGCTCCAGCGCCTTGATCTGGCGGCTCAGTACCGGCTGTGCGATCGACAGAACCGCGCCCGCGCGCGAGAACGAGCCGAATTCGGCCAGCGTGGCGAAAGCCTTGAGTTGTCTGAGGTCCATTCGTTTCCCGCAGCGCTCTTCCGAACCGGCGCTCTGTTTCGGTATAACAGTTAGCACGCCCCCGATGGCGGACACAGCGTCGCGTGTCTGCCATTTTGCATCAGGACGCGCCCCAGAGCTGCCGACCTACAAAGCGGGCGCGCCGAGGGAGATCAGATGACCAAGGATAGCAAGGAGACCGTGCTGCTGACGGGCGCGGCCGGCGGACTCGGCCGCGCCATCGGACGCGCCGTTGTGGCATCAGGCCGCAGGATCGTTCTGGTCGACCGCAACGCAGAAGCGCTTGCGGAGTTCGCAGCCGAGCTTGGCAAACCGGCGCATACCGTCCGCCTCGACATCACCGACCACGCCGGGGTCGATGCCATTCTCGGCGATTTGCCGGCAGATTTCCGGCAGGTCGATATCCTCATCAACAATGCCGGCCACGATATTGGCGGGCGCACGCGCTTCGACCAGGGCTCCGCAGACGACTGGACCGACATCATTCGCACCAACCTGATCGGCACGATGCGCATGACCCACGCCGTGCTGCCCGCGATGGTGGCACGTAACCTTGGCCATGTGGTCAATATCAGCTCGATCAATGCAGTGCGGATCGTGCCCGACATGGCGGCCTATTCGACCAGCAAGGCAGGCATCCGGATGTTCACCGAAACGATCCGCGGCGAACTCGCGGAAACCGCCATCCGGATCACCGAGATCCTGCCCGGACTTGCCCGCACCGGAATTATCGTCACGCGTTACCGCGGCGATCGCGAAAAGGAACAGGCGTACTTCGACCAATTCAAGATGGCGCTCGATCCGGAAGACGTTGCGCGCGTCATCATGTTCGCCCTCGAACAGCCTTCTCACGTGCAGATCGCTGAAATTATGGTGCTTCCCACCAACCGGTATTGAGGTGGGATTGATCCGCTCGCGCGTTGCATCGCGCGACTATCCGGGATGGCGGACGACCAGCGCGAACAGCGGCTTCGAGATCCAAGGGGCCTCATCGCCCCTTGTGCAATAGGAAACGGTGATGCTGGGCAACATCTTGGGCGGCCTGACCAAAGCAGCGGCGGCCGAAGAATTCCTTACCGCCATCGGCGATGAGGCATTGCCGGAGAGGGTCAAAAGAGCCGCTGACGAGAACGCCGTATCCCCTGGGACCTACGTTGCAGCGACCGTCCGGCATTTATTGGACCACGGCAGCGAGGAGATCTGGCTCGATCTTGTCGGCGAAATGGCCAACTCGCCACAGCCCGGTGCTGCGGCGCTGCAGGCCATCCTTGCGCGGGCATTTCCGGCGCCCGTGGAGTCAGAAATTTCTGTGCGCCCGTCATGAACGCCATATCCCCGGCCTTTTGTTGCGCGGCCGGCGGTATCGCGTTTGAAGACGGGCTGGGGATCGGCGTCGCCGCTACTTCTCGATCAGGCTCTGAAAGGCGAGTGGCTTGACGGAGATTGCGCCGATAAACGGTCGGTCATGCGCCAGGATCACGAAGTAGGCGGCAGACGCCACCAGCACATAAAGATGCGTTGCGACCACCTGCATGCGCAGCGAATGCGTGTTGCAAATGGCAATCGCCGTCAGCGCCGACGTCGAAATAATGAACATCGCGATCCATTGCGCCCAGGTCGTACCGGCGTTCGATGCCGCCAGGCGGGCGAGGCGAGCATGGCGGGTTTCCAACAACTGGTTTTGCAGCGGCACAAATGTTGCGAGCTGGCCAAGCGATACTTGCTGGCTGGAGAGCCGTTCGATCATATCGACAAGAATTTTCCCGGAATGATCGAAGACCGGGTCCTCGATGGTCCCGCCTTTGGCCATCTCAGGCCAATCGATCGTGATGACGCTCGTCACGTAGGCCCGTATGTCGTTGCGTATTGCGGTTTGAACCTCGGTGGGAAGACCCGCGACGAGCACCGATGCATTCTCCAATGCGTCAGCTTCGCGCTGAACGGCATTGCGTGCGTTGAGCGCATCATTCCAGATGCCGGCGGCAGTGAATGCCACAATGAGGGCAAAGACCGTGGTGCAGGCCCCGATAATCGAATCGCGGATCGGCAGCATCTCGGTCGGCGAGAAACCGGCCATGCGAACGCCTGCGCGAACCGTGCCAATGAACAGCCAGCAGATCGCGAGGCTGATGAGAAAGACGACGGCGAACAATTGTAGCAGCGGCAGTTGATGAAACAGAATGAACATTGCGACGTCTTCGTCCTATATTTGTTCTTGTCACGGGACTGAATGCCTCTTCGTCCCACAACGTGTTGGCGTCACATTCATGGATTGGAATTCGTTAACAAAGTCGCTGGTGTCGTCGCCCGCGTAGGAGGTCGGCGTGCCCGACAGAGTCCAGGCGCTCGCGCCCGTCTTGTTGAAGATCGAGAAGCCCCGATATTGGCCGCCCAAGCCTGACAGATCAAAGCTGGCGTTCTGATCGCCGCCAAGCGCGAACGTATTGGGATTGTTCGGATCGAGAGTTGCGATGACATTGCCGATGATATTGTAGCCGGCTTGAAGCTCGAGCGTGTTAGAGCCGCCTGCGCGCCAACATGGCTTCCTGTTCCGCCTGCCCCGGCATTGCCACCCTGGACCAGCGCGCCGTTCTCGATGCGCACTGTTGCACCATCGCCCGACAGAACAATGCCGTTGCCGCCTGGAAGGCCTCCGCTCCAAAGTCGATCTCTGACAATCAGGGCAGCGGCTTTACGCCCGCTTCTTGCCTGAAAATCAGCAAGACGCCTTAATCGACCCCCCAAAATCTAATCACCCAGGTGTATCCCATAGAATCAGCAAGTCTGGATCGAATCCGATCCGGCGCTATCAACCGTCATTTCCACCACCACTGGTAGCCGCCCCAGCAATGGCTGGAGCGGCTTGTCTTGGAGCAGCCAGTCTTGGAGCAGTCGGTTGTGGCGCTGGCTATTTACCACTGATAGCGCGCGACGCCCTTGCCGGCATAGCTGCGGGTGACGTAGGAGAACTCGCCTTCGAAGATCGCCGCGAGCGAGAAGCCGCTGCGCCACTTCACCTCGGCGGAGGCCGTGGTCAATGCGGCATCGCTGGACTGCTGTGCGCCGTTGACGGTGAACGACGCGCCGGGCACCGACTGGAATGTGGCGGCGACGCTGCGGTCGGGATTGAACTCATGCGCCCAGGCGAAGCGGCTACGCAGCGTCAGGATCGTGTCGGTCAGCGCATAGGCCTTGTCGGTGCGAACACCGAGTTCGCCGCGCGTCGAGGTGATGTTCTTGGCGGCGTAGTTCAGTGCGAACACGCCGGGGCCGGACAGCGCCTGCTCGCGATAGGCCGGCAGATCGAACGCTGTCGCCTGCACGGCGGCGTAGGGCGTGGCGCCCATGTCCATCCACGGCGTCACATAGCGGGCGCCGCCTTCGAGGCGTCCGGAGAACGCATTGACGTTGAAGCGCGCCTGCAACTGGTCGATGCCGGCGACGTTGCGGTCCGTCGTCACATCCTGCCACGCATAGCTCAGCGCGGCGGAGAGGTAGCTTGCCCCGATGGTGTGGCGCACGAAGCCACCGACCTGGAACAAATCCGACCGGCCGCTGCCGCCATTGGCGACCGAGAAGGTGGTGCCGCCGCCAGACATCGCGAAGCCGGCCAGCGTGTTCGGTGAGACTCGATAATCAGCGCCCACCGCCGCACCATAGATACGGCTGGTCGACGTGTTCGATCCCGCGGCGGCATTGCCGTCCGTGGTCTGCGAACCGCCGAAGCCCGTCGCCCATACGTTCCATCGCTGCGCGAACGGATCGGCCTTCACCGGCATCGCCTTGGTGAACATCGCATAGGCGCTGCGCGGAGAATGCTCCTCGGCATAGGACGAGACGCCCGCCGACGGCGAGACGTCATCGTTTCGGCCCGCCGCGAACGGATCGGTCATCACGCCCATGAACAGGTTCATCGCATCGAAGGTCGTCTGTTGCGATCCAACCGACGTTTCACCGGACGCCTGCGACAGACCGCCCGGCGTCAGCGCGCCGAACGCGATCGGGATGGCTCCCCCCGCATTGAAGAAGTTGATCACGGCGTTGGCCGCGTTGCGCTGGTTCTGGTTCAGCGGCGTAAAGACCGGAGCCGAAGGACCTGTCGGCGTATAGTTCAGCGCCAGGTTGAGATACACGTTGTTGGCGTCGTAGCCGAGCGAGGTATGGAAGTTCGTCGGCAGGTTGGTGGTCTTCACCGTCGGGTCGAAGGTGCCCGATCGACCGTCGGTCGTGGTCAGAATCGTGTAGGTCTTGCTGATATAGCTGCCATTGGCGAACACGGCATTCACCGTCGCGCCGCTGTCGATCGTCACCGTGCCGGGCGACGTGTGCCCGGCGATCACCTTGGCAAAGGATGCCGTCGATGGATCGATCGTCACACTGTAGATGGCGCCGGACTGGAAGGCGAGCGAGCCCTCGATGGGTCGCTCCCGCGCCGCCGCCTCCGCCGCCGCTGGCATCCGGAGCGCCTTCGCCGTCGTCACCGCTCGCTCCGGGGGCTGTCTGGTCGCTGCCTCCGCGAGCGCCATACAGCTCAGATCCGTCTCCGTTAGCGTCCCAGAGTCCGGATGCGCCACCCCCGGCGAATGCGGGCGCCGTGAGCACGGTGCTGAATAGCAAAGCGGCCGCAAAGCCGGCTGACGCGCCCCGCATCCGCGAGCGTCTCCTTGAATCGGATTTTTGATTCCGACTCGACTGAAGCTTTGCTTACCCTCCGTCATGGAAAATTTGTCCGGCGATGTGGTTGCGCGTTGTAAATGCATGTAAAGACAGCGCGCGATCTCTGCTCGTCATCCCCATCATTGTGAATGCGATTGCATGCCGGCACTTGTGCCGCGAGCGGCTGCGTGTTTCACAGCGACTTGCGTCTGCTTCTCGAACACAGTGCGCATGTCAAAGGCCGCTATTGGCAAAGCCCTGTCTGACCTCCATGCGATGTCGATCATTTCGGAATACGTTCGCGCAGGAGAGAAACAGGGGACGCATTTTCTGCGGCCTGAACGCCTGTCGCCCTGGCAAGTGCGTATGATGACCGGCCCGCTACCTGCTTTCGCCGCGCGTCTGCGCCGCGCGGCCGTTTATTTGCTGGTGCTCGTCACACTCATCGCGGGATCGTCGTCTTGCAGTTTCGCAGCCGCTGTCGAAGATGGCGTCGATCTGGCGCGCGTCACAGATCATCTGGCGCTGGAGCAGTCGCTGTCTTTTCTCGAAGACCGAGACGGATATCTCTCCGCCGGAGAAGCGCTCAGGCATTCGGGATGGGTTGCAGCGTCTCTGCGAACGCTGACCCACGGATTCACAAGCTCTGCCTTCTGGCTGCGCGGCACATTTTATAACAGCAGCGATCAATCGGTCACCCGGTGGCTGTCCGTTGGCGTCGCGCGGCTGGAGGATGTGCGCTATTTCCGCTTCGCCCCCGGCGAGGAGAAGCCCTCCGAAACACTGCTCGCCGGCACTCGAACGCCTCTCGACAGCCGTCCTGTCAGAGCGGCGCGATCCGTGTTTCCCATTACGCTCGCGCCTGGCGAGCGGATGATCGTCGCGCTACGCGTGCAAAGCCGTTCTTCTGTCAGCATCGAGGCCAGCCTGTGGAGCCCCGCCAGCTTTCAGGAGGCGGACGCATCCGATCTGCTCGTCGAGATGCTGCTCGTAGGATCGATGGGCACCATGGCGCTCTTTAGCCTGGTGCTGGGCGTGGCCCGGCGCGATCGCGTCTTCCTGGCGCTTGCTGCCGGCGCCACCGCCGAAGTCATTTACGATATGGCCTTTCAGGGCTTCCTGTATCGTTTCATCCTGACAGATGGCGGGGACGTCGTCTTGCGTGCGCCGGGCGTCCTTGGCCCGATTGCACACGTGCTTCTTTGCACGATGGCAGCGATGTTCATCGGAATCGATCGTATCGCCATTTGGTGGAGAACGCTCTGCACCTTCAGTGCCATCCTGCTGGCAGGTTCTCTATCCGCCGCATTAGGCGATTACAGAACCATCATCTCCATCCTGACGGTGCTACAGGTTGCCTATGAAGCCTTATGGATCATCGCCGTGCTGGACAGCTGGCGCCGCGGCTTCGGCAATTCCCGACTGGTTCTGTTCGCAAGTGGCCCCGCAGCCGTCAGGTTCTTTCTGTATCTGGGACATCTTCTCGGCATCTGGCCAGCATCCTGGTCCGTGGGATCGGAGATCACCTGGAACAATCTGTCCATCATGCTTTTGCTCATTCTCATTGCGATCGGGCGCCTCCGCGAAATAGAAAGCGCCAGAGACAAGGCACAGCAGGATCTGGTGGCCTTCCAGGAACACGAACGAGAGCGTCTGCAGCGCGCGGTCGATGAACGTACTCGTGAACTTCAGGCCGCGCTCGCCGCGGCAGACGAGGCTAATCGCGCCAAGTCGGATTTTCTTGCGGTTATGAGTCACGAGATCCGCACGCCGATGAACGGAATGCTCGGCGCCATCCAACTGCTCAAATCGATGCCGCTGCAAGGCAAGGTGCGCACCGCCGTGAACGTCGCCGAACGCACCGGCGCCGCGATGCTCGCGACCATCGGCGGCATTCTCGACTTCGCGAAAATCTCCGACAGCAAGCTGGAAACCAGCTACGCAGCTTTCGACCTTCGCGCGCTGCTTGCCGATGTTCTGGCGATCATGAGCCTGCGCGCGGAGCAGAAGAATGTATCGCTCAAACTTGTCGTCGATCAGGTTTTTCCCGCTACCGTGATGGGAGATGCCGATCTCCTCCGTCAGATTCTGACTGGCATCGGTATTCCGCGGGACAGGCTGGACCGGTTGTTCGAGCCCTTTGTACAAGCCGATTCCTCAATCGCCCGAAGATTCGGCGGTACCGGCCTCGGCCTGGCGATCTGCCGGCGGCTGACCGAAGCAATGGGAGGCTGCATCACGGCGGATAGCCAACCGGGACAGGGCAGCAGGTTTCAGGTCCGATTGCCACTACCGCCGACGGATGCAGGCGAGATCGAAATCCAGGCTCCTGCCCAACAGGACGATGCCGGACGCAAAACACTCAGCGTTCTCGTCGTCGATGACGACGAGAACAATCGATTCGTCCTCTCCGGCTTGCTCGATGTGAAGGGGCATCGTGTCGGGGAAGCAGCGGACGGTGTACAGGCGCTTGCGCTACTCACCGAGCAGCCGGTGGACGTGATACTCGTCGATCTCGAAATGCCCGGCCTGAGCGGAATAGAACTGGTTCGGTACATTCGTGCCCTGGGCGGAAAAGTAGCGACTGTTCCGATCGTTGCCATTACCGCCAATGTCACGGCTGGCGTGGTCGAGCGTTGCTTGCAGGCAGGGATGGATGGCTACCTGTCCAAGCCGGTCATGCCCGAGGACGTGCGACGCACGATCGACGCTGTCTGTGCGGGACGGCCGCTTGTTCAGTCCGGCACGCAAGTGTACCGGGACGATTTCCTGGCATCCTTGCAGCAGGAGCTCGGAGCAGAGACCGTTGAACGACTCGTCGGGCAAGCCTTGGCGGCCATGGAAAGGAGCACGGCAAGGATCGAGGCTTCCATACAAAGCGGTGACCGGCAGGCCACCCGCCGTGCTGCACATCAGTTGGCTGGCGCTGCGGGGCTTGCCGGACTGATACCATTGAGCGCGGCCGCTGCAGCGCTGGAAAATCGGCTAGCTCAATCGTCGCCAGTAGAGGACGCGGACATCCAAACCACGCTTGCCTTGGCGGAACGCGCTGTCGCAAATCTTCGAGGCCTTCAATCCGGACTGGTGCACAAGCGATAGCCGACGCCGGGTACGGTGACGATCAAGCGGGGCATACGCGAAGGATCACCCAGCTTGCGCCGTAGGCTGCTGACAACCACGTCCGCCATGCGCGACGACTCACTGCTGCTGTCGGACCCAATCGCATCCAGCAGATGCGCACGCGATATCGTACGCCCTTCGGCGATCAGCAGCGCCGCTAGCACATCGAATTCAGCTGGTGTCAGAGGAATGGGGTGCCCTTGCGGATTCGTCAGGACGCGAGCACCGTTATCAAACGACCATCCTTCAAATCGAAGCGGCGCGCCCTTCTCACTATTCCTGCCCAGCAGTAGCATCAGGCTGGCAACGAGTTGTCGCGGGTGGAACGGCTTCACAAGGTAGTCGTCGACCCCCAGCTCAGCCGCGACGGTCCGGCTGGCCGCGGAGTTGTCCTGCGTGGTGATGCAGATCGGTATATTCAGCCGAGTCCGCAACTGCCGGAGGAGAGCGAGCCCTTCTTCATCGGGAAGACCAAGATCGAGCGCGATGGCGTCGATCGGCTGACCTGGCAATCGCAACGCCGCGCGCATTTCGGCCGCAGTAGATGCTACCGTCACCGAGACGCCCTCCTTCTCCAGATACGCCGCCAGAAGCGTCTGGACAAAAGGTTCATCCTCCACAAGGAGGACCGATGGACGCCGCTCTGCCATGGTCAATTTAGCCGGCCCTCGTCGAATCGAAGACCACCTCTTGTGGCACTCTTTAAGCTATCCGGCAAAGACCGGCTCATACACCCAAACGACCGTAGAACGATCCGGCGAAATCGCAAGTCGCGCGAACTGACGATCCTCGATCTTCAGACTCAGAGGTTCGAGGCCGCTCGTTCGGGTCGCAAGCCTAAATCGCGATGAGATTAGGTCGAATTGTGTAGCCGTAGCGTATCGGCTTGGAGAGAAGCTCGGTTAAAAAGCCCAACCGCGCGATGCCTGCTAGAATGCATACCGTCCCTGAAACGATTGCCATCATTCCGGCCAGGGTTACAGCGCGCAGGGGATCGCCGCCCGACAACGGAACGACAACTCCAAGGATGATGGCTGCAAGAGCCGAGTCCGGTCCCAGGACGAGGATGCGGCTTGGGCCAAACAACGCGTAGGCGAGGAGCGGTGTGATTGTTGCGTACAGACCGTAGATGCCGGGCAAGCCCGATGCCTCCGCATAGGCAATGCCCGGCGTCACGTCGCGCGCCCATGGGTTGAATCGCTGTGCCTGATGTCACCCTAACCCTCACTCAGCACTGCGGATCAAGCTGATGTCTGCTCCTTGTCTGGCCGTACCGCAGTGAAGCGTTCTGCGCCTTTGGCTTGCAGCACAGCGGAGGTTCACACTTTACCGCGTGGCCCTCACGTCAATTCGCGGACTCATCCCCTTGGACAACTTGTCCCTTGGGACAACTTGGATATGCTCTGCCGTTGTCATAAAACATTTATACGCATGCCGATGGAGACATCGTTGAACACCCGGCAGCCAGTCGTGACCGATTCCGGCGCCGCAACTGCCATGCGAGCGGGTGAACAGGCGGAAATCGAGCTTAAACTTCTTGCGCCGCAAGGAAGCCTCGAAAAACTACGCGAGATACCCGTCATCGTGCAGCATGCGCGCAACCGGGGCGCGTTTCGGCGGCTGGAAACGGTGTATTACGACACGCCGGAGCGGCTGCTGTTCCAGCACGGTATGTCGCTACGCGTGCGACGCACCGGTAAACACTTCATTCAGACACTGAAGCTTCTTCCCAATATCGGGCAACCGCTGACGCGGCGGCAGTGGGAAGCGCCGGTTGACGGCGTCACCCCTGATCTGGCGCAGCTTCCGATCGACGAGGTCGGCGATCCGGTGAAGTCGCTGACCAACGACGCGCTGGTGCCGGTTTTCACGACGAAGGTTCGCCGGCACGCGCGGCAGCTCGATCTGCCCGATGCGTCGGTTGAAATCGTATTCGACGAAGGCACGATCGAGGCCGGTGCGCGCCACGAAGCCCTGTCCGAAATCGAACTCGAATTGAAAAGCGGCAATGCCGGCGTCCTGTTCGATCTCGGAACGCAACTGCTCGACGCTGCGCCGCTACAGCTCGGCACGCGCAGCAAGGCGGAACGCGGCTATGCGCTCGCGTTCGACGTGGTGCAGCCAGCCGCGAAAGCCGGATCAATTAGCATTACCACTGAGCATGTGGTCGACGACGTCATCGCACTCCTGGTTGGATCCTGCTGGCATCATCTTCTGAGAAATCACGCCGTGGCGGAGAAGGGATCGGACCCCGAAGGCGTGCACCAGATGCGCATCGCTCTTCGCCGTTTGCGGACGATCTGTGCGCTGTTCCGGCGCGATATTCCCTCGCCTTCATTCCAGGCCGTCAACAGCGAAGCGAGGTGGCTGATGCAGCAGCTCGGCCCGGCGCGGGATTGGGATGTTTTTGACGAGGCGACCGTTACTCGCCTGGTCACGGCGGTTCCGGATGTCGACCTCGGCGGCCTGCGCGAGGCGGTCGAACAGCAGCGCAAGTCAAGCTACGGCGCCTTGCAGACCGTTCTCGCCGATCCCCGTTGCAGCCGTTTCCTGCTCTCGCTGGGACACTTGGTGGAACGCCGCGGCTGGCGCAACGAGATCGACAGCGAAGCGCTGGCCGTCCTCTCGCAACCGATGCCGGCGCTCGCCGATAAAATTCTGGCACGATCACATCGCAAGGCGCTCAAACGTGGCGCGCACTTCCGGCGGCTCAACATCGATGCGCAACACGATCTCAGAATCGACCTCAAGAAGCTGCGCTATGCGGCGGAGTTCTTCTTGCCGCTTTATGCCACCCATGCGCCCGCGAAGCGCTACGTCAAGCGACTCGCCAGGCTCCAGGCCAGTCTGGGAAGCGCGCGCGACATCGCAAGCACCCGCATCCTGCTCGATGCTATCAGGCAGTATGACCAGCCTGCGCTTCATCTTGCCATCGGCGCGGTGGCCGGCTGGCAAGCCCGCGATCAGATGGTGGTGGCGAAAATGCTGCGCAGGAGATGGCGGCGGTTCAAGGCGACGCCGGCATTCTGGGGCCGGTGAGCCATTTGCACCATATAAGCTGCGATATCTGAAATGGGTCCAGGTCGTGTAAAAACGCGGACGGTTATGGTTGGACAGGCGCGCCACACCAACCGGTCATTTCAGAGCGAGCCGGCGCTAAGCTATTGAAATGATGGTGCTCCCTAGCGGAATCGAACCGCTGTTTTCGCCGTGAGAGGGCGACGTCCTAACCGCTAGACGAAGGGAGCATTAAGAGAGGGAATAGCCGCGAATGGCGCCGGCTGCAAGATGCCGCGGCAAGCTTTGGGCGCTTATGGTTCCTGAGCGAATTTCAGCGTCCCCATGGGTTTCAGGGTGCGGGCGTCGAAAGTGCGGATTTCGACCATGCCGGCGATGTCCAACGTCACCGCCAGGCGGTCGCCGGCGGTGCCGGTGGAGAGGATTTTGGCGCCTTTAGGCAGTGTCGCGGTGCTCATGGATGTGACAACGCTTCCCTCGGCGTGGAAAAGGCGGTAGCCGATCACGACGAGCAGCGCCCCGATGCCCAGAGCGGTGGTCAGGCCGGCAATCAGCATCATCCGCCTGACCTTCGCCACCATGGCTGCGGTCTGTTCAGGGTTCGGATCGGGCGCAACAGGTTCAGTCATGCAAAACTCTTCGGATCAAGGCGGGGCGGAAACCAACGATATCAGGCTGGATATCACAGTGCTGGGCGATGAAGGCTCGAACCGGCTCGACCGCGTGCTGGCCGTGCGCAGCCCGGCTTTGTCGCGGTCGCGGCTGAAGGCGCTGATCCTCGCCGGACAGGTGACGATCTCCCGCGACGCGGCCGGCGCTCACCCCGTTCGCGACCCCGCTTATCATGTCATTGCCGGCGATACGATCACAATCGACGTGCCGCCCGCCACCGCCGCCGAGCCGGAAGGTGAGAATATTGCGCTGGATATCGTGTTCGAGGACGACGACATCATCGTCATCAACAAGCCGAAAGGGCTTGTCGTGCATCCCGCGGCCGGCCACGAGACCGGCACGCTGGTCAATGCGCTGATCGCCCATTGCGGCGCGACGCTGTCGGGCATTGGCGGGGTGAAACGGCCGGGAATCGTGCACCGGCTGGACAAGGACACCACCGGGCTGATGGTGGTGGCGAAGAACGACCAGGCCCATAAATCCCTCAGCGAGCAATTCGCCGACCACGGCCGCACCAATGAGATGCGCCGCGGCTATATGGCGTTTGCCTGGGGCGTGCCGAACCGCCAGCGTGGCACGGTGGACGCGCCGATCGACCGGCATCCGCATGCCCGCGAAAAGATGGCGGTGCGCGATTCCGGCCGCGAGGCCGTGACCCATTGGGAAGTCCAGCAGGAATTCCTCGACCGCCACGGCAAGCCGGTCGCGAGCCTGCTCGCCTGCCAGCTCGAGACCGGCCGCACGCACCAGATTCGCGTGCATCTGGCCCATATCAACCATCCGCTGATGGGCGACAGCGTCTACGGCCCGCATTTCAAGACCAAGGCCAACGCGCTCGGACCGGAGAGCCAGAAAGCCCTCGCCGATCTCGGCCGCCAGGCGCTGCATGCGTACATGCTGACCCTGGAACACCCCCGAACAGGTGAGGTTCTGGAGTGGATTTCCGATCTGCCGCCGGATCTGGCCCGTTTGCGGGCCGCGCTGGCGGCGACGGAATGACGCAGATGCATATAAAAAAACGCGCCATTCCAACAGGTTATATCAGCCACACGATGACGTGAGAGCGAATTGGCTTCCACTACGCCCGTAGTTCGGTGTATGTTGCACCTGCGTCGAACATCCGACGCGGAACATCGCAGCCTGGGCGGCTTTAACAAAGCGCTCGCTGCCTGGCCCGCCGCTATCGGGGGCCTGAACCACTGGAGGGCGCTACCATGGCCCGTACAGCTACACTCCCGGTTCTCAACGGAGAATCTGGGCTCTCGCGCTACCTGTCCGAGATCCGCAAATTCCCGATGCTGGAACCCCAGCAGGAATACATGTTCGCCAAGCGCTGGCGCGAGCACGATGACCGCGACGCGGCCCATCATCTCGTCACCAGCCATCTGCGTCTCGTCGCCAAGATCGCCATGGGCTATCGCGGCTACGGACTGCCGATCTCCGAAGTTGTCTCGGAAGGCAACGTCGGCCTGATGCAGGCGGTGAAGCGGTTCGAGCCCGAAAAGGGCTTCCGCTTGGCCACCTACGCCATGTGGTGGATCAAGGCTTCGATTCAAGAGTACATTCTGCGTTCGTGGTCGCTCGTGAAGATGGGCACCACCGCGAACCAGAAGAAGCTGTTCTTCAACCTGCGCAAGGCGAAGAGCAAGATTTCCGCACTGGACGAGGGCGATATGCGCCCCGACCAGGTCAAGCTGATCGCCAAGCGTCTCGGCGTCACCGAGCAGGACGTGGTCGACATGAACCGCCGCCTCGGCGGCGACGCGTCGCTCAACGCGCCGATCCGCGACGATGGCGAAGCCGGCGAATGGCAGGACTGGCTGGTCGATCACGCGCCGACGCAGGAAGCGGTGCTGGCCGAACACGAAGAGCTCGATCATCGCCGCGAGGCCTTGAACGGCGCGATCAACGTGCTCAACCCGCGCGAACGCCGCATCTTCGAGGCCCGTCGCCTCGCGGACGAGCCGATGACGCTGGAAGATCTCGCCAGCGAGTTCGGCGTCTCCCGCGAACGCGTCCGCCAGATCGAGGTCCGTGCCTTCGAGAAGGTGCAGACCGCGGTCAAGGGGACCATCGCCCGGCAGGAGCAGGCCGCGCTGGAAGCCGCGCACTAAGCAGCGCGACACTGATGAACACGAAAGCCGGCGGCAACGCCGGCTTTTTTGTTGGGTGACGTAGTGAAGACTTGTTGAGCGTAGCCGCGCAACGCGCGTCCGACTTCTCCCCGCTTGCGGGGAGAGGTCGGAAACTGCGCGAAGCGTAGTTTCCGGGTGAGGGGCCAGGCAGTGCGGACAACACACGCGACGGACTCGCGGGTCGCGCTGGTCTTGCCGGACGATCGGCAGCGATTGCGGCGAGAATTTTCCGACCCGGGAGGTGAGCGAGCGCGGCGCATGCCGTGCCTGGCCCCTCACCCGGCGCTTCGCGCCGACCTCTCCCCGCAAAGAGCGGGGCGAAGTCAAGAGAGTGCCCGCCTGCCCTCGCCTCAGTAATAATCCCGGAATGCCGCCGCGAGGCTGTCCGGCTCCCAGTCCACCGCATCCGACCCGATGGGATCGTCGGCCAGGAGCGCGCCGGCCTGGGTTTTGTAGTCCGGCGAGACGTAGTCCGGCTGCGGCAGCGGGCGGCGCAGGATGTCCAGATAGTTCAGGTAATTGTCGCGGCTGCCGACGAAGGTGCAGACACAGGTGACGGGATCGGCAAACAGGTAGCGCGGGCCGTTCGGCGTGGTGTGCACGACGAAGCGGTGCGACGGCAGTTTGCGCAGCGCCGCCTGCCCCGCCGCGTCGTTGGCGAAGCGCGCCTTGAAGCCGGCGGATTCCATATCGAAGCCGAGCTTCTGCAGGAACGGCGCGCTGGGCGCCTCTCTGGCCACCAGCAGCGTGACGTCGAGCAGCGTGAGCACCGCGAGCACGGCCAGCGTCAGGCTGCGCCAGCGCAACGGGGCGGTCGGAAGCGTGATGGCGAACATCAAAATTCTCCGCGGCGAGCGCGGAGAATTGCGCTCTGGTCGGCACGACTTTACCGGGCGCGGCGCGCGGAGTCACGGCGCGGCTTGTCTGTCGTTTTAACCGGTTCCGGCACGATGCCATACGACATCAGCTTCTCGCGCTTGAGCTCCTCGATCCGTTTGGCTCGTCTTTCGCCGACGTCGATCCCTTGCGCAGCAAGTTCGGCCTTGTCCCGCTCGATCTTCTTGCGCAGTTTGAACTTCAAGAGGGCGCGCTGCTCCTCCGTCAACTCGGGCGACGGCCGCTCGCGATGCAGAATGTCGAGACAGACGAAGCTGTCGTCGCTGCAGCATTTCCGGCGCCGGCAATGCCGCACCGTACACAGGCGCCATGCCTGCGCCAGGTCGCTGACCCTGCGATCGATCCGGTCCCAGACTTCCATTTCATATTGCGCGCGCGCTTCCGACCACGCCCGCTGCTCCGGCGTCTGCACGAAATAGTCGTTGGCTCCCATCGTCCTCTCCTTTCTGATGCGGGCACGGCTACTGCCCCGTGAGGAATTCACGGAGCCGTCCGGCCAGCGATGTTCACTTTGTCGTCGCCCCCTCGAGGGAGGCGGAGCGCCGAAAGGCGCGACTTCAGTAGTGCCGCAGCGTGATCCCCGGAACGCCGGAAACCAGAGGCCGCGGAAACGCCTTTCGACGCTCCACCGTGGCGAGTTCTGTCCCCGGGGCCGCACTTCCGGGCCAGGCTAGCGGCCACCAGGGCCGCGGATCCAGCAGGCTTTCGCCCGCCTTCCACCTGTCCGCGTCCAGCCATTAAAGGCAGCGCCCCGTAATGGGCACGGACGGCTACCCGAGGCCTCCCGAGTGCGCAGGGCAACGTCTGCCCCACGCCCGCAGGCGCCACCTCCCGCCCCGCGCCAATCGGCGTCCCGGTAACGCCCCTCAAGTGGGGCGGGATGAATAGGAATATAGTCTATGACGGAAATGACGTCAAGCCGGGATTTTGGATTTTGTTAAAATCGGCCGGTAGATGGGGTAACGGGCCGCGGTCTGCCTTCCAAGCAAGCCGCGCTTGCTACAGCGCAATTGACGGCGCGCTGCGCGCGGCTTGCTTGGAAGGCGGGCGGTCGTCCCTCACATTGATGGTGTG
>JAQGKA010000200.1 GCA_028290355.1 Tardiphaga sp.
CCACATAGGACGCGATCATCGCCACGATCACCGCCACCATGAAGGCGCCGGTGGCGACGAACAGGTTCGACTTGGCGTTGGCGACGAAGAAGATCAGCAGCGGCCCAAGTTCGGTGGCGAGCTTGAACAGCGGATGCGGTACGGTCTTGTCCAGGATCGGCTTGTCCATGTCAGCTCTCAATTCCTGCGATCGCCTGCGCGAAATCCCGCGCGGTGAATGGCGCGAGATCGTCGATCCCTTCGCCAACGCCGATGAAGTGTACCGGCAGTTTGAATTTTTCCGCCAGCGCCACCAGGATGCCGCCGCGCGCGGTGCCATCGAGTTTGGTCATGACCAGGCCGGTGACCCCAGCCATACGATGAAACACCTCGACCTGCGACAGCGCGTTTTGTCCCACCGTGGCGTCGAGCACCAGCAGCACCGCATGCGGCGCTGACGCGTCCACCTTCCGGATGACACGGACGACCTTTTCAAGCTCGATCATCAGCTCGGCCTTGTTCTGCAGCCGGCCAGCGGTATCGATCAGCAGCACGTCGCGGTTGTCCGCGCGGGCTTCGGTGACAGCCGTAAACGCCAGGCTCGCGGAATCCGATCCCTGGGCGCCGGCGATGACGGGCGTCTTGGTGCGCTCGCCCCAGACCTTCAGCTGTTCGATGGCGGCGGCGCGGAACGTATCGCCGGCCGCCATCATCACCGTGCGGCCTTCGGCGGACAGCTTTGCCGCGAGCTTGCCGATGGTGGTGGTCTTGCCGGAACCATTGACGCCGACCACGAGAATGACGAACGGCTTTTGCGCTTCATCGATCACCAGCGGTTTGGCGACGGCCATAAGTACCTTTTCGACTTCGGTGGCGACGACGGTCTTCACGTCGTCGGCCGAGATCGCCTTGTCGTAGCGGCCATGGCCGACAGCCGCGGCGATCCGCGCCGCTACCTCGGTACCCAGATCGGCACGCAGCAGCACATCCTCGATATCCTCGAGCATGGCGCGGTCGAGCTTGCGCTTGGTGACGAGGTCGGCGACCGCGGTTCCCAGCGAGCTTGAGGTGCGTTTCAGGCCGCTGGAGAGCCGCCGCCACCAGCTCAGTTTCGGCGTTTCAGGAGTGTCGTTCATGTCGGGGCTGTGTTAGCCGTTTCGCGCCATGAACGAAAGTCACCCAGAAATCGACCAGGACACCCGGCCAGCCCGCACCGACGCGGTCGAACTGACCGAGGCCGAGATTCTGGCGCGGGTGCTGCACCGTGACGGCTTGATGCTAGTGATCGACAAGCCGGCCGGTCTGCCGGTGCATCGCGGCCCCAAAGGGGGCGCCAATCTGGAAACCTCGTTCGAGTTCCTGCGCTACGGCCTGCCGCGGCCGCCGGTCCTGGCGCACCGGCTCGATCGCGATACGTCGGGCTGCCTGGTGCTCGGCCGGCACCGCAAGGCGACGGCGTCGCTGGGCCTGCTGTTCAAGCATGGCCGGATTTCAAAAACCTACTGGGCGGTAGTGGAAGGCGGCCCGGCCGGGGACGAGGGCACCATCGACATGCCGCTCGGCCGCCTCAACGCCGAACGCGGCTGGTGGCAGAAGCCGGATGCCGAGGGCCAGAAGGCGATCACCAATTGGAAGGTGATGGGGCGCGGCGAGGGCCTTGCCTGGATGGCGCTGGAACCGGTCACTGGCCGAACCCACCAATTGCGGGTGCACAGCGCCGAGAGCGGCTGGCCGATCGTCGGCGACAACATCTACGGCAGCGGCCCCCGCTTCGGCGAACCGACGCTGCACCTGCATGCGCGGGAGATCGTGATCCCGATCTCGCGCAACAAGGATCCGATCCGCGTGGTCGCCCCGGCGCCGCCGCATCTGCATGAGCGGCTCAGGGCGTGCGGGTGGAACGGGGAGTAGCGCCTTCTTTCTTCCTTCTCCCTTGTGGGAGAAGGTGGCTCGGACGAAGTCCGTGCCGGATGAGGGGGGCAGCACACTCGATAGTCTGTCCCCTCACCCGTCCGCGCTACCGCGCGGCCACCCTCTCCCACAAGGGGAGAGGGAAGGAAGAGCGCCTCGCGCCCGTTACGCCACCGAGGCGAACAGCGCGGGATCGAAGCGGCCTTCATATTCGAACGCCGCGGGGCCGGTCATCAGCACGTGGTCGTCGCGCTCGCGCCATTCGATGGTGAGTTCGCCGCCGGGCAGGGTCATGTGGACGATGCGGTTGGTTCGGCGCAAGCGCGCGGCCGCCACCGCCGTCGCGCAGGCCGCCGAGCCGCAGGCCCGGGTCAGCCCGGCACCGCGCTCCCAGGTCCGCATCACGATGTGATCGCGGTCGACGATATGCGCCAGCGTGATGTTGGCGCGCTCCGGGAAGATCGGGTGGTTTTCCAAGAGCGGGCCGAACTTTGCGAGGTCGTAGGCCTCGATATCATCGACCCAGAAGATCGCATGCGGATTGCCCATGCTGACCACCGAGGGAGAATGCAGCACCGGTGCATCGATCGGTCCGACCTGCAGTTCGATGTAGCGCGTATCGCGGAACTCTTCGGCAAGCGGGATATCCTTCCAGCCTAACTTCGGCGGGCCCATGTCGACGGTGTAGAGATCAGGCGCGGGGCCCTGCCAGCAATTCAAGAGGCCCGCCCTGGTTTCATAGGTTACCGCAGTCTGGCCAGTTTTCTCGAACTGACGGCGCACCACGCAGCGCATGCCGTTGCCGCAGGCGCCGGCTTCGGAACCGTCATTATTGTAAATGCGGATGAAGGCTTCGGTGCCCGTAAGGCGCGGCGGCTGCAGCACCATCAGCTGGTCGTAAGGCACGCCGGCGGGCGAGGCCACCGCGCGCGCATCGTCCGGCGTGACGGCGGCGAGCGAATCGCGCAGGTCGACCACGACAATCTCGTTGCCGATGCCGTTCATCTTGGCAAACGCGTGGTTGGCGAGCGCGCTCATGGAATTTCCTGATTTGTGCTGTCTTATATGGCGAATAATGGCGGATTGGCCAGTGTGGT
>JAQGKA010000254.1 GCA_028290355.1 Tardiphaga sp.
GGGCGAGCGCATGGTGATCACCACGCGGCGGTTCTTCCGCGGCCGTGCGAGCGCCGCGACGGCCTGGAACGTGACCATCGTCCCGCCGGGGAAATAGATACCGACAGCGCAGTTGGCCGGGCTTGCCGGTACCCTCGTCGTCGAGGACACCGTGGTCACATCTGCTTGATAATGAGAAGTTTACCTTTGTAGTTTTGCTTCGTACTTGCTAGGTTCAAGTCATGAACCAGCAAGACGATCCCGAAATTGCCCGCGCGTCGGCGCTCGCCGCGGAAGTCGGCGCCCTGATCGGCAAAATGAAGCGACGGCTGCGCGAAAAGGCGAATGCCGGCGATTTTACGCAATCGCAGCTCGCTATTCTTGGCCGGCTGGACCGCGAGGGGCCCGCCACGGTGACCGCCCTGGCGCGGGCCGAGGGGATGCGGCCGCAATCCATGGGCGCCACGGTGGCCGTTCTGGAAGCCGCCGGACTCGTCAGCGGCGCACCGGATCCGGCGGACGGGCGGCAGATCATTCTTTCACTCACGGCGGCGTGCCGGGAGATGATCCGGGCCGGCCGCGCGGCACGGCACGATTGGCTGTTTCACGCCATCCAGAAAGAGCTTTCGCCAGAGGAACAGCAGCAACTGGCGACGGGGCTCGAACTGCTCAAGCGGCTCGCCGACTCCTGACCGAAGCCTCCATTCAATCGCCGGAAGGACAATACCATGGCGCTCACCGCACTCGACCCGAACACAGCGCTCATCGTCATTGATCTGCAGAACGGCATTGTCGCCTATCCCACCGTGCATCCGATCGGCGAGATCGTGAAGCGGGCTCGTTCGCTGGCCGACGCGTTTCGTCGCCATGGCCAGCCCGTGGTGCTCGTCAACGTTGCCGGGGGAGCGCCCGGCCGAACGGAACGGCCGCGCAATAGCGAACCGTTTCCCGCCGGATGGACCGACCTCATCTCCGAGATCAACCAGCAGCCCAGCGACGTTGTTGTGACGAAGCGGACATGGGGAGCGTTCGCGAGTACCGACCTCGAAAGCCAGCTGAAGGCGCGGAGCGTCACACAGGTCGTGATCGTCGGCGTGGCCACCGGGACCGGTGTCGAAGCGACCGCGCGCCAGGCGTATGAGCACGGGTTCAACGTCACCCTCGCCATCGACGCCATGACCGACATGCGCCCTGAGGCTCACGACTACAGCATCGCACAGGTTTTCCCGAGGCTCGGCGAAACCGGCACGACGCAAGAGATCATCGATCTTCTCGAGAAAAGGAGCGCGTGAGATGCAGTGGGCTCACTACGTGTCGTATTTTTTCGGCGGTGCCTTTCTCGCCAACACGATTCCGCATCTCGTGAGCGGCGTGATGGGCCGGCCGTTTCAGAGCCCGTTTGCGACACCGCGCGGGGAAGGGCTGTCGTCATCCACGGTCAATGTGCTGTGGGGATTTTTCAATCTCGTCGTCGGCTACCTGTTGATCTGCCGTGTCGGAGATTTCGATCTGCGTGACCTCGCCGACGTGATCGCCGCCACGCTTGGCGCGCTGTTCATGAGCGTGTTCGCCGCGCGGCATTTCGGCCGCTTTCACGGCGGCAACGCGCCCGATGCGCAATGAGCAGCCCGCTGCGGAGCACCTTCCGCTCCCTGACCGGCTTCAACTACCGGGTCTGGGCGGCCGGGGCATTCGTCTCCAATGTCGGCACCTGGATGCAGCGCATTGCGCTGGACTGGCTGGTGTTGACCGAACTCACGCCGCACAACGCAACCGCGGTGGGCATGGTGATGGCGCTGCAATACGGGCCGCACCTGCTGCTGCTGCCGGTGACGGGATTCGTGGCCGATCGTCTCGACCGGCGCAAGCTGCTGCTGGCGACGCAGGCCGGGATGGGCGCGCTGGCACTGCTGCTCGGCGTTCTGACCATCAGCGGCGGCGTGCAGTTGTGGCAGGTCTTCGTGCTGGCGTTCCTGCAGGGCTGCGTCACCGCCTTCGACTCGCCGGCGCGTCAGGCGTTCGTTTCGGAACTGGTCGGAGAAGCTGACCTGTCGAACGCGGTGGGGCTGAATTCCACCTCATTCAACGCCGCGCGGATGATTGGTCCCGCGGCCGCCGGCTTGATCATCGCCGCGGTGGGTTCCGGCGGCGCATTCTTGATCAACGCGGCCTCGTTCGGCGCGGTGCTGTGTTCGCTTTTGTCTGCTTCGAGTCGGCGACCTGCACCGGCGCGACAGCGCAGTGCGTCCGCCGGGCGGCTTGCTGGAAGGTTTTCGCTATGTGTGGAAACGGCCAGACCTGAAGGCGATCCTGCTGATGCTGTTCCTGGTCGGCACCTTCGGGATCAACTTTCCGATCTTCATCTCGACCATGACCGTGTCAGTCTTTCACGTCGGCGCGCAGCAGTACGGATTGCTGATGTCGACCATGGCGGTCGGCACCATCGCCGGCGCGCTGCTCGCCGCGGGACGGGAGAGGCCGCATATCACATTGCTGCCGGTGGGCGCGGCGATCTTCGGCGGCGGCCTGACGCTCGCGGCGTTGGCGCCCGATATCTGGCTATTCGGCGGTGCGTTGGTAATCGTCGGCGTGTCCGCTTTGACCTTCACCAACTCGACCAGCAGCCTGATGCAGCTGTCGACCGAGCCCGGCATGCGCGGGCGGGTGATCGCGATCCGCCTCGCGGTGGCGCTAGGTGGCACGCCGATCGGCGCGCCGATCGTCGGCTGGGCGGCCGACCGCTTCGGGCCGCGCTGGGCGCTAGGCGTCGGCGCCGCCTCGGGGATTATCGCGGCGATCGTCGGGATTCGCTATCTCATGAAATACCGCGACCTGCGCGTACGTATCGCCGCCGGCCGCCTGCGTGTCAGCATCGCGAAGGTATTGTAAGAGCGATTATTCTTCGCCGAACTTGTCGCCGACCAGTTCGGCAAGTGCGGCGATGGCGGCTTCGGCCTCGGGGCCGGTGGCGGAGACCATGATGGTAGTGCCGGGGCCGGCCGAGAGCATCATCAGCCCCATGATCGAGGTACCGCCGACGCTTTCGCCATTGCGGGTCACGGTGACCTCGGCGTTGAAGCGCTCGACCATCTGCACGAACTTGGCGGATGCCCGCGCATGCAGGCCGCGCTTGTTGATGATCGGAATTTCGCGGGAGACGGCGGCTGCAGAAGACGACGGCGCGTCGGGCGCAGCTTGGCTGCTGGTCGAGCTTGCGTCGTCGGGCCCGTCGCTCATTTGCCGGCGAGGACGCGGCTGGCGATGGTGACGTATTTGCGGCCGGCTTCCTGGGCCATCGCGATGGCATCGGGCAGCGTGCGCTCTTCGCGGACCTTGGCGAGCTTCACCAGCATCGGCAGATTGATACCAGCGAGCACTTCCACCTTGGGACGGCTCATGCAGGAGATCGCCAGGTTCGAGGGCGTGCCGCCGAACATGTCAGTGAGGATGGCAACGCCATCGCCACTGTCGACGCGATTCACGGCCTCGATAATGTCACTTCGACATAAATCGGAGTCGTCTTCGGCGCCGATCGTGACGGCTTCTATTTGCTTTTGCGGACCCATCACGTGTTCAAGCGCCGCCTTAAACTCGTCGGCAAGGCGCCCATGGGTCACAAGTACTAGACCAATCATCGGAAACTCCTCGTGGGTGCTTTTGGTGCACCGCACGAAAGGGCCACTTTGACCATCCA
>JAQGKA010000259.1 GCA_028290355.1 Tardiphaga sp.
TCGGCGCCGGCGTTCAATGCCTCCGCCATCGGCGCCACGCCGAGATAGGCATTGGCCGACAGCACGCGGTTGCCGAGCTGGCGCAGGGTGCCGTCGATCTCCAGCATCGGCAGGTCGCTGTCCTTGCAGGCATCGAGCACATCGTCGCCGACGACGGCCGCGATCTTCAGCGACGACAGTCCGAGCGATCTGGCGATCTCGGCGGTCTTTCGCGCCGCCGCCACCGGATTGGCGGCCCCCATATTGGTGACGAGCTTGATGCCTTTGGCGGCGCAGATCGGCAGCACCGCGCGCATCCGCTCTTCGAGCAGCGGATCATATCCGCCGTCGGGATTCTTCATCCGCGCCTGCTGCGCCAGCGCCACGGTGCGCTCGCCCAGGCACTCGAAGACCAGGTACTGGATGTCGCCCTTTTCGGCGAGTTCGACCGCGGGCTCGATGCGATCGCCGGAATAGCCGGCACCGGAGCCGATCCTTATACTGCGCAAAATAATCTCGGCATGTTCGCTCCGCGGAATTTTGAATCAGCCTACCCCGTCAGGTTGCAGCTGTACAAGCGTCACGCTTTTTCCGCTGCGCGGTGGGCAGATACGGCCATGCAGCGTTGGCGCTGGACCGTTGACGCCGGAACGTGGAATGTCCATCAAGACGACAACGAGCGGGGCCGATGTTCCCGCCTTAGGGAGAGAACGACGATATGGCCGAACCTGCGCGCGCGCGCCCGAAACCGACACCGGAAACCCAGCATTTCTGGGATGGCACGCAAACCGGCGAACTGCGCCTGCAGCGCTGCGACGAATGCGCCAACGTGTATTTTCCGCCGCGTCCGTTCTGCCCCTCTTGCGCGTCGCGCAAGGTCAGCATCTTCAAGGCCTCCGGCAAGGCGACGCTGTACAGCTACGTCATCAACCATCGGCCCGCCGCCCCCGGTTTCACGCCGCCTTACGCCATCGCCGTGGTTGAACTCGAGGAAGGCCCGCGGATGATGAGCAACATCATCGACTGCCCGCAGACCCCGGAGGCACTCGAACTCGACATGAAGCTCGAAGTCGCGTTCGAGAAGCTCGACGACAAGATCACCCTTCCCCAGTTCCGTCCGGCGAAAGGCTGATACCATGCGCAGAAATGCAGTCGCCGTCGTCGGCGCAGCCGAAACCACCGAACTCGGCGTCATTCCCAACATGTCGCAGCTGCAGTTGCATGCAGACGCGGCGCTCAACGCGATCGCCGATGCCGGGCTGAAGCTGTCGGATATCGACGGCATCGCCACCGCGGTGGAGACCCCGCAGCAGATCGCGCATTACCTCGGCATCACGCCGACCTGGGTTGACGGCACATCCGTCGGCGGCTGTTCGTTCATGCTGCATGTCCGCCACGCGGCCGCGGCGATCGAGGCTGGTCTCTGCAAGACCGTGCTGATCACCCATGCCGAAAGCGGCAAGTCGATGATCGGCAAGCTGCCACGCTCGATCCCCGCCGACAGCCTGCAGGGCCAGTTCGAAGCGCCGTTCGGTGTCTATGGCCCGCCGAGCATGTTTCCGATTCCGGTACTGCGCTACATGAAGACCCACGGCATCACCCATGAGCAGATCGCCTCGGTGGCGGTGGTGCAGCGCGAATGGGCCGCGAAGAATCCGCGCGCCACCATGAAGGCACCGATATCAGTTGAGGACGTGCTGAACTCGAAGATGATCGCCTACCCGTTCCGGATCCTGCAATGCTGCCTCGTCACCGACGGCGGCGGCGCGCTGATCCTCACCTCGGCAGATCGCGCCAAGGATTTCCCGAACAAGCCGGTCTATATCCTCGGCACCGGCGAGAGCGTGGAAACGCCGATGGTCAGCCAGATGAAGACGTTCGACTCCTCGCGCGCGTTCACGGTCGCAGGACCGACGGCGTTTCGCGAGGCCGGCATCGCGCACAAGGATGTCGATCATCTGATGATCTACGACGCTTTCGCGCATCTGCCGCTGTACGGCCTCGGCGATCTCGGCTTCATGCCGCATGAAGAGACCGGAAAATTCATCGCCGACGGCAACACCCGCGCCGGCGGCAAGCTGCCCATGAACACCAATGGCGGCGGCCTCAGCTACATGCATTCCGGCATGTACGGCATGTATGCGCTGCAGGAAAGCGTGCGGCAGATGCGCGGCATTGCGCCGGCGCAGGTGCCGGGCGCCAAGATTTCCGTCTGCCACGGCGTCGGCGGCATGTTCGCCGCGTCGGGGACGGTGATTTTTACCAATGAAAAGTAGCTGTCGTTCCGGGATGCATGGCGGTCGGCGAAGCCGGCTGACATGCAGACCCGGAATGACAACCCACAACATCGAATTCAACCACAGGAAACCATCATGGCCGAAACAAAGTCACTGCAGGATAAAGTCATCGTCGTCACCGGCGCAGGTCGCGGCATCGGCCGTGGCATCGCGCTGCTCTGCGCCGTGGAAGGCGCCAAGGTGGTCGTCAACGATCCGGGTGTCGGCACCGACGGATCGGGTGGCGACAGCGCCGCACCGGCGGAACAGGTCGTCGAGGAAATCAAGAAGGCCGGCGGCACAGCGGTCGCCAATTTCGAATCCGTCGCCGAAGCAATCCCCGCCAGCAAGATCATCAAGCAGGCCGTGGATACCTACGGCCGGATCGACGGCGTGGTGAACAATGCGGGCATTCTGCGCGACGCGATCTTCCACAAGATGTCGATCGACGCCTTCGAGATGGTCATCAAGGTGCATCTGATGGGCTCGTTCTACACCTCGCACGCCGCGGCCCGTTACTTCCGCGAGCAGAACTCCGGCTCGTTCGTGCACTTCACCTCGACCTCCGGCCTGATCGGCAATTTCGGCCAGGCCAATTATTCGGCGGCCAAGCTCGGCATCGTCGGCCTGTCGAAGTCGATCGCGCTCGACATGAACCGTTTCGGCGTCAACTCGAACTGCGTCTCGCCATTCGCCTGGAGCCGCATGATCGGCAGCATCCCCACCGAGACCGAAGCCGAGAAGGCCCGTGTGGAACGGATGCAGCGGATGGGTCCGGAAAAGATCGCGCCGCTGGTGGCGTTCCTGCTCTCCGACGCCGCTAAGGACGTGACCGGTCAGATCTTCGCCGCGCGCATGAACGAGATCTTCCTAATGGGCCAGTCGCGCCCGCTGCGCTCGATCCATCGCGACGGCGGCTGGACCCCGCAGACCCTCGCCGAACACGGCATGCCGGCGCTGAAGTCGTCGTTTTACAAGCTCGATCGCTCGGCGGATATTTTCAGCTGGGATCCGATCTAACTTCCACGCGCTTTGCACATCGGAGGTCATGCTCCAGCGCGCCCTCTCAACGTCATGGCCGGGCTCGTCCCGGCCATCCACGTCTTCGCAGCCGGAAAGACGTGGATGCCCGGCACAAGGCCGGGCATGACGCGGAGGGATCTTGCCTTTCGTCACATGCTGCGAGGAGCACTTGCAACGAAGCAATCCAGCTCCTTGCCGCCGCAAAGACTGGATTGCATCGCTTCGCTCGCACAGCAATGATGAGGAAGTTATCCGCTGTTCCTTAACCCCGCCGAGATGCCGTTAATCGTCAGCTGAATCCCGCGCAGAACCTGCTCATCTGGATTCTGCGCACGGTGCTCTTTCAGCAGTTCGACCTGCACGTGATTGAGCGGATCGAGATAGGGGAAGCGGTTGCGGATCGAGCGGTCGAGCAGCGGGTTGCCCTGCAGCAGCCGATCCTGGCCCATGATGTCCAAGAGCGTCTCGATCGACAGATGCCATTCCCTGCGAATGCGGCCGAAGATGGTTTCGCGCAAGGTCACATCCGGCACCAGTTCGGCGTAGCGCGAGGCAATCGCGATGGAGCTCTTCGCCAGCACCATGTCCATGTTCGACAGCAGTGTGCGGAAGAATGGCCACTCGCGGTGCATCTCCTGCAGGAACGGCATGCCCTTGTCGGGATGTTCGACGAGCCAGGCTTCCACCGCGCTGCCAAAGCCGTACCAGCCCGGCAGCATCAAGCGGCATTGCGCCCAGCTGAACACCCAGGGAATCGCGCGGAGGTCCTCAATGGCGCGGGTCTTCTTGCGCGACGCCGGACGGCTGCCGATGTTCAGGGTCGAGATTTCGGTGATGACGGTGGATTCCCAGAAATAATCGACAAAGCCGTCGGTCTCGTAGACCAGGTTGCGATAGGCCTTGAAGGCCAAGGCAGATAGCTGCTCCATGGTCTCCAGATACTCTGCGCGCGGCGCACTGTGGCGCGGCGCCAGCAGGCTCGCTTCCAGCGTCGCAGCGGCCAGAATTTCCAGATTGTTGCGGCCGACTTCGGCATTGGAATATTTGCTGGAGATGATTTCGCCCTGCTCGGTGATGCGGATCTGGCCGTCCACCGCGCCGCCGGGCTGCGCCAGGATCGCGTCATAGCTCGGGCCGCCGCCGCGGCCGACCGAACCGCCGCGGCCGTGAAACAGGCGCAGCCTGACGCCGTGGCGCTCGAACACTTTTACCAGGCCGATCTCGGCCTTGTACAATTCCCAGCCGGAAGTGACGAAGCCGCCGTCCTTGTTGCTGTCGGAATAGCCGAGCATCACTTCCTGCACGGCGCCACGGCTGTCCACCAGCTTGCGATAGTCATGCAGCGACAGCAGCCGGTCCATGATCGCCGCGGAAGCCTGCAGATCCTCGATGGTCTCGAACAGCGGCACGATGTTGATGGCGCTGCGGCCGGCGGAATCGACGAGACCGACTTCTTTCAGCAGCAGGGCCACTTCCAGCATGTCGGAGACGCCCTTGCACATCGAGATGATGCACTGGGGAATCGCGTTGGTGCCGAACTTGCCATGGACTTCCGCCGCGGCGCGGAACAGCGCGAGTTCGCCAAGCGTTTCCTCGCTGTATTTCACGAACAGCGACGCCAGCGGCCGGGTGGTGCGCAATTCGCTCGAAAGCAATGCGATGCGCGCTTCTTCGTTCAATGCCAGATAGGACGTGCCGGGGGTGGCGGCATCCATTAACTCGGCAATGGTGCGTTCATGCACGGCGGAATTCTGCCGGATGTCGAGGCTCGCGAGATAAAAGCCGAAGCAATCCGCGGCGCGGCGCAGCAGCCGTAGCCGGCCGCGCGCGATCACGCGGGAATTATTGGAGATCAGAGAGCGATCAAGCACATCGAGATCGGCCTTGAACTCCTGCGCACTGGCGTAAGGCGCGGCATCGCCGACCGGCGGCCGGCTGGTGTGCACGTCGAGCACCAATGCGGTGGCGGCGAGCCGCGCATAGATGCCCGACACCGCCAGTCGATACGGTTCGCCAACCCGGTGCGGCGACGGATCCGGCGAGCGCTCGGCCAGCGCACGCAGTTCATCGGAGACATCGGCGAGGTGTGCGGCGAGCGACAGTTCGGAGCCCAGCACATGCAGCTCGTCGAGATAGAAGCGCATCACCCGCGTGCTCTGCAGCGCCAGCGTGCCGCGCATCACATCGGCGGTGACGAAGGGATTGCCGTCGCGGTCGCCGCCGATCCAGCTGCCCATCCGCAGGAACGACGCCATGTCGCCGCTGCCGTCGGCGAGGTCTTCGGCGCGCAATCTGTCTTCGAGCACGCAATGCAGCCGCGGCACCTCGCGCAAAAACGTGTAGTCGTAGAACGACAGGCCGTTGGCGACCTCGTCGAGCACGGTGAGCTTGGTCCGGCGCAGCAGGTTGGTCTGCCACAGCGTCAGCACCTCGCGGCGCAGCTGCTCCTCGGAGGCCTCGATCTCCTCGGCCGTCAGCTGCATGCGCTCGCGCTGGTCCAGCAGCGCGGCGATTTCCATTTCGCGGTCGATGGTGCTCTTGCGGCGGACCTCGGTGGGGTGCGCGGTCAGGACCGGACTGACCAGGGCCTGCCCAAAAAAACGGCGAAGCGCAGGGGCGTCGATACCGGCGGCATGCGCCCGCGCGATGGCGCCGGCCAGCGTTCCCTCGGTCGCCGCCGCGGCGCTGGAACGCTGCGCGCGCATCCGGCGGATGTTGTTCTGGTCCTCAGCGATGTTGGCGAGATGCGAAAAATAGCTGAAGGCGCGGACGATGCGCACGGTCTCGGCGGTCGACATGCCGTCGAGGATGCCCTCGAGCTCACGCCGCGCCGGCTTGTCGTCGTCGCGATGGAAGCGGATCGAGGTGGTGCGAATGCGTTCGACCAGGTCGAACACCGCCTCGCCTTCCTGGTCGCGCACGGTGTCGCCGAGGATGCGGCCGAGCAGCCGGATGTCTTCGCGAAGCCGCGCATCGGCCTCCAGAGCGGCGACATCCTCGCCGCGGTTGGTCGAGGTCTCTTGGTCAGATGGCATGATCATGGATGACACGAGAATGCTCCAGGAAGTTGCCGGCTCCCTTGAGTCGCAAGTTTTTGCGTTGCACGCAAGGCCAAGATGCGGGCGCGGCTTGCACCATTCTCCGCCGTGATGGCCAGACGAACTTTAACGCTGCATCAGATGACCCGCCCCGCCTTTGCCCAATAGGGATCGCGCAGGCGGCGCTTGAAGATCTTGCCGGAGTCTTCGCGCGGCAGGTTGGACTGGATCTCGATCTGCTTCGGCACCTTGTAATCGGCCAGCGCCACCTTCAGCTGGGCGCGCACCGAGGCGAGGTCGAGCACCACGCCGGGCTGCGGCTCGATCACCGCCATCAGGGATTCGCCAAACTCCTCGTCGGGAATCCCGAACACCGCGCAGTCGTGTACGCCGGGAACGGCATGCAGCGCGGATTCGATTTCGGCGGGATAGATGTTGACGCCGCCGGAGATCACCATGTCGCGCTTGCGGTCGCAGATGAAGACGTAGCCGTCGGCATCGATATAGCCGACATCACCGGACGTGATGAATCCGTCGCGGTCGATCTCGGCGCGCTTTTCCGGCTTGTTGTGATAGGTGAAATCCGGATTGCCTGATATGCGCGAATAGATTTCGCCGATCTCGCCCTGCGGCAGGATTTCGCCGTCATCGCCGAGAAAGCGCAGCTCGGCGCCGGGCGATATCTTGCCGACGGTGCCGGGCTTCTTCAGCGCGTCCTCGGAATTGGCGAAGGTGACGGCGCCGGATTCGGTGGAGCCGTAGAACTCGTAGATCACCGGTCCCCACCAGTCGATCATCGCACGTTTCACATCCGCTGGGCACGGTGCCGCGGCATGGATGATGTGGCGCAGCGACGACACGTCGTATTTGTTGCGCACTTCCGCAGGCAGCTTCATCAGCCGGATGAACATGGTCGGCACCATGAAGATGGTATCGATCTTCTCGTCCTGGACGATCCGCAGGAATTCCTCCGGGTCGAAGCGCGGCATGATGACCAGCACGCCACCGAGGCGGCCACCGCGCAGGCCGAACGCATTCGGCGCGGAATGATACATGGGCCCCGGCAGCAGCGCGCGGGCGCCGGGCTTGAGGCCATAGATCATCGCCCGCATCCGGTCGGTGGCGGCAGCCTGCTCCGGCGTCGGCGCAAAGCGCCGCACGCCCTTGGGGGAGCCGGTGGTACCGGAAGTGTAGATCATGTTGTGCGGCTGCGGCAGCACCGGACCATCGTAAGGCGCCTGCTGCTTCAGCCAGGCTTCCAGGTCGATCACGCCCTCGGGCACGCCGAGATGCGCACGATCGATCTTGTAGTTCGCAAGCACTTCCGGCGGCGGCTCGACGCTGAGCGCGATGATCCCTTCAGGGATCGCATCGCGCAATTGATACAGCATGTCGGCATGGCCGATCAGCACTTTGGTGCCGGAATCCTTGATGACGTAGGTGATTTCCTCCGGCTTGAAATGCCAGTTCACCGGCACCGCATAGGCGCCGAGCTGCATCACCGCATAGGCGGATTCGAGAAACGCGATGTCGTTGCGCATCAGAATGCAGACGCTGTCGCCCGGCTTGACGCCGAGCCGCGACAGGCCGCCGGCGATGCGGCTGGCGCGTTCGTTGATGTCGGCAAAGCCGCGCCGGCGCTCGCCGCTGACGACGCCGAGGAAGAGATTGGATGAGGAGGTCATGTTGTTATCCCGTGTCATTTGCCGAGACCCTCATGGTGAGGAGCGCGTCTTCGCGCGTCTCGAACCATGAGGGATGAACAGCCCTCGCCCTTCGAGACGGCGCAAGCGCGCCTCCTCAGGGTGAGGGCCTCTGCGTGCGATTCAAACGTCCGCAAAGCGCGGCGCGCGCTTCTCGATGTTGGCGCGGACGGCTTCGGTCTGGTTCGGTTCGCCCATCAGCTTCATCTGCTCGACGGATTCGGCGAGCAGCGCCGGGCCGGGATCGACCGAGAGATTGTTCAGCATGCGCTTGGCGGCGCGGATGGCGTCGGGACTCTTGCCAGCGATTTCGAGCGCAAGCGCGAGCGCCTCGGCGCGCGGATCTTCGCAGATGCGGGTGGCGAGACCATAGCTCAGCGCTTCCTGCGCCGAGAAGATGCGGCCGGTATAGGTGAGCTCGCGCAGAATATCGTCGCGCACGAGGGAAGCCAGGATCGGCGTGCCCGCCATGTCCGGCACCAGGCCCCATTTGATTTCCATGATCGACATCCGCGCATCAGGCGCGAGCAAGCGGATATCGGCACCGAGCGCGAGCTGGAAACCGCCGCCGAACGCCACGCCATGGATCGCGGCGATCACCGGCACCGGTAACTGCCGCCAGCCCCATACCGCCTGCTGGGAATGATTGGCGAGGCCATGGGTGCGCGCCGCAAGGTCGCGCTTCTGCC
>JAQGKA010000280.1 GCA_028290355.1 Tardiphaga sp.
CTTCCCGAAATCCAGGTGATTTCCAACACGCCGGTGCAGGGCCCGGGCATCGATCGCGACAAGATCCCGTCGATGACCTCCAGCGTCAATGCCGAGGATTTCCAGCGCAGCCATTCGCTGAACGTCACCGACACCCTGTTCCAGCGCGTACCCGGCGTGTCGCTGTCCGATCCCAACGGCAACGGCGCGCAGCAGGAGGTCCGCTACCGCGGCTTCGCCGCCTCGCCGCTGCAGGGCACGCCGCAGGGTATCGCGGTCTACATGAACGGCATCCGCCTCAATGAATCCTTCGGCGACACCGTGAACTGGGATCTGATCCCGACCAATGCGCTCCAGCGCGCCGACATTTTCACCAACAATCCCGTGTTCGGCCTCAACGCGCTCGGCGGCGCCATCAGCCTGCAGACCAAGAACGGTTTCACCTACAAGGGCCTTGAAGTCGAAGGCCAGGGCGGCTCGTTCGGCCGCGCCCAGGGCGGGCTGCAATATGGCGCCGAGATGGGAAACTGGAGCACCTATATCGCCGCCCAGGGACTCACCGACAACGGCTGGCGGCAGGCGTCGCCAAGCAAGCTCGGCCGCTTCTATGGCGACATCGGCTGGCGCGACGATCGCGCCGAAGTGCATTTGTTCGGCGCGGTGTCGTCGAGTTCGTTCGGCGTTGCCGCGGCGACGCCGGTGCAATTGCTCGCGCGCGACTGGGGCTCGGTCTACACCACGCCGCAGACCACCCAGAACGACATGGCGCTGGTCGGGCTGAACGGCAAATACGCCGTCACCGACACCTGGTCGCTGCAGGGCAACCTGTATGGGCGGTTTTTCAAGCAGGAGCATGTCGATGGCAATGACGCCAACGTCGAGCGCTGCAGCGCCTCGTCGTCGTTCGCCAACAGGCTCTGCCTCGAGGACGACGGTTTTCCGCGCCCGGTGCCGTTCACCGGCGCCGCGGCTTTGGCGTTCCGCAACCAGTTCGCGATCCTCGACGCCAACAACCAGCCGATCCCCTGCCCGCCCGGTTCGGGCAACACCTGCTCGCCGGTGCCCTACGGCACCATTGACCGCACCAGGACGAATTCCAACACCTTCGGCGGCTCGCTGCAGGCCACCACCGACGACAGGATCTTCGGCCACGGCAATCACTTCGTGGTCGGCGGCAGCATCGACCGCGGCAGCACGAACTTCGGCGCCACCTCCACGCTTGGCTACATCTATCCGGATCTCTCGGTTGGGATAAACTCCGCGATCCCCGGCAACGGCTCGGTGATCCATACGTTGGGCAATGTTGGCTACACGCCGGTCACCATCGACACCCGCAATACCTATTACGGGCTCTACGTCACCGATACCTTCGATATCACCGACAAACTCTCCGCCACCGCCGGCGGTCGCTACAACGTCGCCAAGATCACGGTGCGCGACGTCCTCGGCACCAGCCCCGACCTCAACAGTGACTCGACATTTTCGCGCTTCAACCCGGTGGTCGGCCTGACCTACAAGATCGCGCCGTGGCTGACCGTCTATGGCGGCTATTCGGAATCCAACCGTGCGCCGACGCCGCTGGAACTCGGCTGCTCCAACCCGAGCAAGCCATGTCTGCTGGAGAGCTTTCTGGTCTCCGATCCGCCGCTCAAGCAGGTGGTCGGCCACACCTACGAGGCCGGCCTGCGCGGCACCTCGCCCTTCGCCGACGGCACGTTCGAATGGAAGGCCGGCCTGTTCCGCACCGACAGCATGGACGACATCGTCAATCTCGCCAGTTTCATCCAGGGCCGCGGCTATTTCCAGAACGTGCCGGAGACGCGGCGCCAGGGCGTGGAGCTGGCCGCCGAATACAAGTCGGAGCGCTGGCTCGCCTATGCCGGCTACAGCTATATCGACGCCACCTATCGCTTCGACGGCGACATCGCCTCGCCGAACAATCCGCTCGCCGATGCCGACGGCAATGTGCATGTCATATCGGGCAACCGCATTCCCGGCATTCCGCAGCACCAGTTCAAGGCCGGCGCCGATTACTGGATCACGCCGCAGTGGAAGCTCGGCGCCGATGTCGTGGCCGTGGGCAAGCGGCTCTACGTCGGCGACGACGGCAACCAGAACCCGATGCTACCGGCCTATGCCGTGGTCAACCTGCACACGTCCTTCGAGGTGACGAAGAACGTCACGCTGTTCGGCGTCGTCAACAACCTGTTCAACAGACACTACGCGCTGTTCGGCACCTATTTCGAGCCTGAAGGAACCTCCAAGGCCGGGCTTCCGATCGCACTGACCGATCAGCGCACCGAAGTGCCGGGCGCGCCGTTTTCGATCTATGGCGGGATCCGGGTGAAGCTGTAGCGGCGCGCTACGCCTGAAGGCCCACGGGAACGCGGGCTTCCACCGTCACACCCTGCTCCACCGACGTCACCTGCATCGTGCCGCCCAGCGCCAGCACGCGTTCGCGCATGCCGGTGAGGCCGAGACCGAGCCGGTGATCGACCGGCAGACCGGCGCCGTTGTCCTGCACACGTACCGACACAGCACTGCGATCAAAATCGATCACAGGCGCGATCGTCACCACCACGCGGGTCGCTCCGGCATGGCGGAATACGTTGGTCAGCGCTTCCTGCACGACGCGGTAGATCGTCAGCTCGACGGTCTCGCTTGTCGCGGTCAAGGATGCCGCGATGTTCATCTCGACCGCGACACCGGGATGCGCCTCGCGCCACAACCGCGTCAGCGCGCCCAAGGCCTCGCGCAGACCTAGCTCGCTCAATCCCGCCGGCCGCAGCCGTTCCAGTACCCGCCGGTTGAGCTGCTGCAATTCGTTGACCTGCGCCAGCATGGCGCTGCCATGGGTCTGCAGCGCGGCGATATCCGGCGTGGCGACGCCGGCGATCCGCTGAAGCGCGCTGGCATGAGCGCGCAACGCAAACAGGAACGGCCCGAACTCGTCGTGCAGTTCGCGCGCGATCTCCTTGCGCTCGACATCCTGCAGCGACACCACGCGTTCGGCGAGGCGGCGCTTGTCCTCGACCGCTGCACCCAGCGCAGCCGCCAGATGATTCAGCCGCTCGCAGATCGCCGCCAGTTCCGGCGAGCCGGCCGGCACGACGCGGGTTTGATAGTGGCCTGCCTCGATGCTGGCCATGGCGTCGGCCAGTTTCTGGATCGGCGACAGCGCCCGGCTCACCACCGTCATGGTGATCAGCAACAGGATCGCGGCGATCGCCGAGCCGACCTCGATCTGGGTGACGATGCCATCCCAGATTTCCGTCATCTCGTCGGTGGGATGCGACGCGATGACCAACGCGCCCAGCAATTTTCCGTTGACGACGACGGGTACGCGCAGCGTGGTCTGCTCCGGATGAATCAGACGGACAAACCAAGCCGGCGGCGGCGATCCATCGGCATCGGTACGAACGGCCGCGACTGCTTTTGCCGCTGATGTTTCACCGCCCTCCACCTCCCTGACAATGCTGACATGCCGCAGCCGGTTGAGATCATCGACAATCCGGACCAGCCGCGCCTCGGGATCCGGCGCCTCATTCAGTCCGGCCACCAATGTGTCGATGAATTCCCGCGCCAGCCGCACCACGCTTTGATCTTCAGCCTGGACGCGCGGACCGGCTTCCAGCACCAGACGTGCGATGTTGATGACCAGGCCCAGCATCAGCACCAGCGCCAGCAGCGTGTTCAGCCGCGCCCGCAGGGATAGTTTCTGCCACATCGTCCGGTCACCACTTGCCGCTCTGCACCATGCGAAATCGTTGACAGGCAAAATCGCCAACGCTCTACTTCAACGCAACAGTAGATGCTGTGGCGCGCCGTAAGGCAAAGCGGAATTGCGATCGCGCCTCGCTGCAAACCATTTCGCATGAGATCGCCTGGCGCGGGGTCGATGCCGATGCGTGTTCTGATCGTCGATGACCATCCCATTGTCGCCTCCGGCTGCCGCGCGCTGCTGGCCGGCGATCCCGATATCGTCATTCTCGAAGCATCGGATGCCGAGACAGGCGAAGCGGCCTTTGTCGCCGAACGGCCGGATATCTGCGTGCTCGATATCAACCTGCCCGGCGTCTCCGGCTTCGAGCTGGCGCGGCGGATACTGGCGCGGAGCACAACGGCGCGGATCATCATGTTCAGCATGAACGACGATCCCGTGTTCGCCGCGCGCGCCATCGAAGCCGGCGCCAAGGGCTATGTCTCGAAATCCGGCGATCCCGGCGATCTCGTCGAGGCGATCCGAGAGGTCAGCTGCGGCGGGGTGTTCCTGACGCCGGCGACGGCGCAGAGCATTGCCTTCGCCGGACGAGGTCAGGCCGAAAACCGGCTCGGCAAATTGAGTGCGAGGGAGATCGAGATCCTGCGTCTGCTCGCCGCCGGCAAAAGCCTCACCGAGATCGCCTGGATGGTGCACGCCTCCTACAAGACGATCGCCAACACTTCCTCGATGATGCGCCACAAGCTCGGCCTGCGCACCTCGGCCGAACTGGTGCGGCTGGCGATCGAGAGCCGACTGGCGTGATTGGCGAGGCTAGCCTCGCGCGAGGCCAGCGTCGGACAGCGCCGCCGCCTTGCGCTGCCAAAGCCCGCAACGCCCCGCGATCAGCGCCGCCACGATCAGCGTCGCGCCAAAACCAGTGGGTGCGCCGACCAGCGGATAAAACATCAGCAGCGCCGCGACGAGACCCAGCGCCGGCAGCTCATAACGAGCAAAGCCTTCGGCAAGTCCGATCCGCACGATGAAAGCCATTGCGATCGCCAACACCATCACATCGTAGAGAAACAGATAGGGCGTCACCAGCAGCGCGCCGGTCGCCAGCGCCGCGGCTTTCAGCTCGTAGCGCGCGCGGCTACGCCACAGCAGGACCAGCGTCACCGCGACCGCTGATGTCATGATCCACTGAAAGGTCCAGCCGAGCGGCTCGCTGCCGCCGAAATAGCGCACCAGCGCGAAGATGCTCTGCATCTTGCCCCACGGCGCGCGGCCTTCGGTGAGGAAGGCCTGCGAGAACATCGGCATCCAGTGGAAGAAAGCCTGCCAGCTCTCGGTACCGAAGGCGAGCCACGACACCGCGGCCAGCAGCACAGCGGTGATGCCGGCGCTGACGAACACCGTCCATTGCGAGGCTGCGATCAGCACCAGCGGAAACAGCAGGCCATATTGCGGCTTGTAGCTGAGCAAGCCCAGGCAGATGCCGGACAGGACCGGCCGCGTCGGCAGCAGCACCAGCATGCCACCGATCAGCGACGCCGTCAGAAATCCGTTCTGCCCGACCAGCGTATTGGTCAGCACCACCGGAAACGCCGTCGCCAGCAACAGCCCGAACGGCCGGCCGACCACCGCGCGCATCATGATGAGATAAGGCACAAAACTCACTGCCGCCCAACCGGCGAACGCCACCGCATAGGGAAACCGCGCCAGCAGTTCGGCGACGAACAGGAACGGCGGCGGATAGTGCCAGGCGAAATTGCCGGGATAGCTCTGGCCGAGCACCGCGACCTGGACCTGTTTCTGGATTTCCCAGTCCCAGGCCCATGCGGGATGGCCATCCAGCGCCAGCCGACCAGCCGACCAGACATTGACGAAATCGGTGGGCATGCCGAGACCG
>JAQGKA010000311.1 GCA_028290355.1 Tardiphaga sp.
ACCAGGACTGCTCCAGCGGGATTTCGCCCGCCTTCCACCTGTCCACGTCCAGCCACTGAAGGCAGCGCCCCGTAGTGGGCACGGACGGTGACCCCCGGCCTCCCGAGTGCGCAGGGATACGTCCTCCCCACGCCCGCAGGCGCCGCCATCCCATTCCACCGCAAGACGCCTCATGAAGCGCCCCTCGCGAACGGGATGCAGGGGAATATAATCAATATAGGATTATTATCAATACAACAAAGACAAAATCGTCGTCCTGAGGTGCGAGCCGCCTTCGGCTCGCCTCGAAGGATGGTGTGCCGCGCCGTCACCCTTCGAGGCTCGCAAGGGCTCACACCTCAGAGCCTGACCGAAAAAGCAGCCTGCAAAATCAAGCTCCGTCGTCATGCCCGGCCTTGTGCCGGGCATCCACGTTCGCGCGGAACATCGTGGATGGCCGGGACAAGCCCGGCCATGACGAATTCGGTTGGCGGCGCAGCGTCTTCTCGAACGCTTGAGAATACTGGCTGCATTTTCGGTCAGGCTCTCAGGGTGACGGCGCTCCTATGCCCATCCTTCGGCTACGGCAGAGATACTTAAACGAACTCCCTTTCCACATTCCTCTTGATATTCCCCAACCCCAGCGCTGCCTCATCATCCATCCGCGCGATCATCTCGTCCGTCGGCGCCTTCGGCCGCGCGGGGTTGCGCATGGTGCGGATGAATTTGGTGCCGCCGTCCACCGGCTCGCAGATGTACTGCACCACGATCGGGCCCATGAAATCGATCTGCGTCAGGCCGATCCACAATCTCGGATGCTCGCAGGCGATCACCAGCCAGTCGAGGCTGACCGGGCCGGTGCGCGTGCTCCAGTGTTCGTGAAAGTTGTCGCCGAACCGCATCGGGCGATCGTCGCAATCGATCTGGTGCGAGGAGGGCAGCCACTGCGGCCATGATTTCGGATTGGTGACGTAGTCGAATACGGCGGCGGGCGTGGCCGCGATGACGATGGAATGGCTGCGCTCGAACGGATGCGTGGTCATGGGATTCCCTGGTGTTTCTTCGCGTTTCCTGCGGCTCGTGCGGATGTGATCCGCTTGCATCTTGATTACGCCGGATTGGCGCATCACTTCAATCGGGCAAGGCACTGGATAAGGATCGCTCCATGCTGCGGCGCATGGTCATTGCATGCTGGGTCGTTGTGGCGCTCGCGGTTGTCGCCGGGGCCGCCGATGCCCGCCCGCGCCATTCGATCGATGCGACGCCGTTTGCGCATGCGCCGTGCAGCGTGCTCGACGGCCAGCCGTGCACGCCCTCGACCTGCAGCGTGTTCAACCACGGCCCGTGCATTCCCGAGATCGATTATCCGATCGGCGAAAACCTGCAGGTGACGGTCCTCAGCGTGCCGGCCAAGAATGACGCGGCAAAATACCAGAAGCCCGATCACGACCTCGACACCATCGGCGACCTGTTCGCGGCGCTGCGGTCGTGCTGGTCGCCGCCACCGGTCGACGATGCGCGCGAGGGCATGCAGATGTCGGTGATGTTCAGCTTCAAGCGCTCCGGCGCCATGATCGCCGCGCCGCGCATGACCTACGCGACGCCGGGCGTGTCGACGGATTTGCGAAACAACTATCTGAAGGCGATCCATGCCTCGCTCGATGCCTGCGCGCCGCTACCGTTCACGCCGGGGCTCGGCGGCGCCATCGCCGGACGGCCGATCATGATCCGCTATGTCGATAATCGCGCGCTGCAGAAAGAGTCGGGGGCGAAGTAAGGCGAAAGCTCGTGCCCCGGATGCGATGCAATACGAAGTATTGCTTCGCTGATCCAGGGGCCCATGAATTCCGTGAGGCGGCGCCATGGGTCCCGGATCTGCGGTGCGGCACTCTCAGGCGATGCTTCGCATCGCCTGAGAGTGCCGCACCGCGTCCGGGACACGAGGGCGGTGTTGGCGTGCCCGTCACTCGATCCTGATGTTAGCGGCCTTGATCACGTCCGCCCACAGCGCTTTTTCGTCGGCCATCTTCTTGCGCAACTCGTCCGGCGTCGATGGCACCGGCGTGATCAGCTGAACCTTCAGTTTCTCGATCACCGCCGGCTCGGCCAGCGACTGCACCACTTCGGCGTTGATTTTCGCGATCACGTCCTGCGACAGGCCGCCGGGGCCGACCAGCCCGTTCCAGGCGTCGGACTGCACGTCGATGCCGCTTTCCTTCAGCGTCGGCACATCCGGCAGGAACGCCGAGCGCTGCGCCGTGGATACCGCCAGCAGTTTAACCGTGCCGGTGGCGAGCTGCGGCGTCACGCCGATCGCGGGCAGGCAGGCCACCTGGACGTCGCCGCGGATCAGCGCCGTGGTCGCCGCCGGGGACGAGGGATAGGGGATGTGCACCATGCTGGCGCCGGCCTTCTGAGCGATCGCCTCCATGCACAGCTGCGACAGCGTGCCGGCGCCGATCGAGCCATAGGCAAGGCCGGCCTTCTCGGCCTTCACCTTGGCGAGGAATTCCGCGACGGTGCTGACGCCGAGAGACGTGGGCACGGCGAGCACGCTCGGCAGCTGCGTCAGCAGCGTGATCGGCGCGATGTCCTTGTCGGGGTCGTAGGGCAGTTTGGCGAACAGCAGGGTGTTGATAGCCAGCGGTCCGCCAAGCGAGATGCCGACGGTGCCGCCGTCGGGCGCTGATTTCGCGATCGCATCGGTGCCGATATTGCCGGAGGCGCCGGGCTTGTTCTCGATGACAAAGCTGCTGCCGGGATGGCGCGCCTGCAGGCTGTCGGCGAGCACGCGGCCGACGATATCAGGGGACGAGCCCGGGCCGAACGGCACGATGATGCGCACCAGTTTCGGCGGCCAGCTCTGTGCCAGTGCAACGTTCGGCAGCCACAGCAGCGCCATCGCTGCCAGCGCCAGCCGGGGCGCCCATGTCGTGTCGTTTCGCAGCATTGCGCCCATCCCCTGAAAAGTGATACCCGGAACCGTTCCGCAGGCTCCTTCGGCGTGCAAGACGCGCCGGCCGGCGGGACCATAGTTGGAAATTCGGGGCGGGCAAACTGCCTCGCCGGGCAAGGGGGACATCGTGGGACTGAGCGTGATGATCCTCGGCCTGGTGCTGTTCCTCGGCGTGCACCTCGTCTCGACGCAGCGCGATTTGCGCGCGCAGCTGATCGCGCGCTCCAGCGAGAGCGTCTACAAGCTCGGCTACGCGCTGCTCTCCGCGGCCGGTCTGGCGCTGATCATCTGGGGCTTTGCGAATTACCGCGCCACCGGCTGGATCGACGTCTGGACCCCGCCGCACGCGATGAAGCACATTACGGTCGCCTTGATGCTTCCCGCGGTGATCCTGATCGTGGCTGCCTACATCCGCGGCCGCATCTACACCACGTTGAAACATCCGATGCTGACCGCCGTTAAACTGTGGGCCGCGGCGCATCTGCTGTCCAATGGCGATCTAGGCTCGATCATTCTGTTCGGTTCGTTCCTGGCCTGGGCAGTGATCGATCGCATCTCGCTGAAGCGCCGTTCTGATCCTGGCGCGCCGCCGATCCCGGTCGGCGGGCCCGGCAACGATCTGATCGCGGTGGCGGTCGGCGTCGTCGCCTATCTCGCGCTCGGCTTCGCGTTTCACCCGGTGGTGATTGGCGTTCCCGTTTTCGGAGCTTAGGTCATGTCAGTGCAGTCGGCGATCAAGCGCAAAACCGCGCCGGATATTCTCGCGCGCAAGAACGGCGAGCCGATCGTGATGCTGACCTCGTATCACGCGCATACGGCGGCGCTGGTCGATCGCTATTGCGATGTCATCCTGGTCGGCGACAGCCTCGGCAATGTGATGCACGGCTTCGAGACCACGATTCCCGTCACGCTGGAGATGATGATCCTGCAGGGCCATGCGGTGATGCGCGGCTCGCAGCACGCGCTGGTGGTGGTCGACATGCCGTTCGGCTCCTATGAGGGCTCGAAGGAGCAGGCGTTCCATTCCGCGGTGCGGATTTTGAAAGAGACGCATTGCGGCGCCGTGAAACTGGAAGGCGGCGAGCGGATGGCGGAGACCATCGCGTTTCTCACCGCGCGCGGTATTCCGGTGATGGGCCACATCGGTCTCACGCCGCAGTCGATCAACACGCTGGGCTCATTCCGCTCGCAAGGCCGCGATGAGGCCGAGGCGCTGGCGCGCGGCGAGAATGTCGGCGGCCCGATCCAGAGCGACGCCATCGCGGTGGCGCAGGCCGGCGCGTTCTCGGTGGTGATCGAGGCGGTGGCCGAACCGCTGGCGCGCAAGATCACCGAGACCATCGCGATCCCGACCATCGGCATCGGCGCCAGCGTCGCCTGCGACGGTCAGGTGCTGGTGCTGGAGGACATGCTGGGCCTGTCGGCGCGGACGCCGAAATTTGTCCGCCGCTACGGCAATCTCGGCCCGATGATCGAGGCTGCGATCGAGGGGTACGCCACCGACGTCCGCTCCCGCGCCTTTCCCGGGCCGGAACATGTCTACGGCGCCAAGCCCAAGGTCTGACGCGCCGGCGCGACGCTGACGAAGCTGTGAAGGAATAAAGCAGGTATTCGAGGTGTAAGACCGGATGTGTTGCAAGGGATAACGCCATGAAACATCTGCTGGGAGCGGCGCTTGTTGCCGCCGTCGCGTTCGGGGCCTCCGCGGGCCACGCCGAACCGCTCAAAAAACACCACAGGACCGTGCATCGTGTCTACGAGCCGCGTCCGGTCGCAAATCCCCTCAACGATACCCGTGGCAACGCGGCGCTCGGCGGCAACAATGCCAATTCGGCGTTCGGCTCCAACAGCGCCGGCGAAAACGCCAACGGGCGCACCAGCGGCGGGTTCGGAGGCAACTGATCCGCTCCCTGTTTCTCCCGCGGTCCCGCGAGAAGGCGGCGCAACGCGTTGATTGCGCTGGCTTTGCCTTGCCGCTGCCATAACGCTAGGGTATCGCCGCCGCCATGCCGGGACCATGTGTCCGGCGCCGCTCGGGGTTGAGCGCGGCCAATCGGGGACGGGATAGCTTTAAGTGTCTGAATTATTTAGTGAAGTTGACGAAGACCTGCGCCGTGAGCAGCTCAAGAAGCTATGGGACCGCTATTCACTTGTCATCATTGCCATCGCGATTCTGATCGTGGCCGGGGTCGGCGGCTGGCGTGGCTATTCCTATATCGAGGGCAAGAAGGCCGCGGAGGCCGGTGCGGCGTTCGACCGCGCCGCCGACCTCTCCGAGCAGAACAAGCATGCCGAGGCCGAAGCCGCCTTCACCAAGCTCGCCGCCGAGGCGCCCACCGGCTACCGCACGCTGGCGCGGCTGCGCGCCGCCTCCGAGGCCGCCTCGCGCGATCCCGCCGCCGCGGTGAAGATGTATGATGAGATCATCGCCGACCGCGCCGTGCCGGCGGGCGAGCAGGATCTGGCGCGCATCCGCGCCGGCACGCTGCTGGTCGATACCGCACCCTATGACGCGCTGCTGGCCCGGCTGGAGCCGGCGACCACCATCACCGGTACCTACCGCCACACCGCGCGCGAATTGCTGGCGCTTTCGGCCTTGCGCGCCAACAAAGCTGCGGCGACGCGGCAGTGGCTCGACATGATCGCCAATGACGGCGAGACCCCGGCGACGATGCGCACCCGCGCCGAAGCGCTTGCTGCGCTGCTGCCGCCGGCGGCGAAGAGCTGAGCCGTCCGAC
>JAQGKA010000346.1 GCA_028290355.1 Tardiphaga sp.
CGACCAAACCAAAAATGGGCCCGCGTGATAGCGCGAGCCCAAACTGTTGGCGGACACCATCGGCATTGGCGCGTTTGGCTTCCCAGTCGCCGGCGCCAAACGGCCGCATCAGCTCCGCGCAGACGCGAGGATCCCAACTCTCATCGATGCCGTTGAGGATGCCGGTGAGCTGCGCGGCGTTGGAGCGTTTCCGCAGCAGGCCTTCGAGTCCGCAGCCGAGCTCCGGCGTGGTAATTTCGTGGGCGTAGGTTTCGCTAACCGTGGTGAGGTGCGAGGAGTAGATCAGCCCGCCCTTCAGGAACGAGAGCTTGTCGTAGAATTCGAGGCCGTCGATGTGGAAGGATTCCACCGGTGCGCCGATCCGGCGCAGCGTTTCCTTGGGAAACAGGCCCTGATAAGCGAGGTTGTGGATGGTCAGGATGGTCGGGATCTTGACCCCGCTCCAGGCCAGATAGGCCGGGACCAAGGCGGACTGCCAGTCATTGGCGTGGACCAGGTCGGCCGACCAGTTCTTGTCGACCTTGCCGGCAGCCAGTAGCGCTGCCGCCGACGCGAAGCGTCCGAAGCGGATGTCGTTGTCCGGCCAGTCACGGCCGCAGGCGTCGCCGTAGGGATTGCCGGGCCGATCGTAGAGCTGCGGGCAGAGCAGGATGTAGACGGGCATACCGTCCTTGGTGGCTGCCAGTCCGAGCGAGCAGGCCGGCATTTCCGCCAGCGCCGGGCACTCACCGACGATCTCGATACTCTCGAACTGGGCAACCACCCCGCGGTACCCGGGCAGCATCACCCTGACGTCGGTCCAGATACGCAGTGCCCGAGGCAGGGCGGCGGAGACAGCCGCAAGGCCTCCCACCCGAACGAAGTCGTCAATCTCTGGAGTGACGAACAGAACCCTCAAGAAGTGCCCTCATACCAACGGTTACTTCAAATATACAAAAATCATTCCAGCATCTTTGGTAGCAATGGAACCGGGGTCAAATGGAACCTGGTTTTGATACTTGCAGTGCGGAAAAAGTCTCTCTGCACTGCAGTATAGCACATCACTTAATACGGCATTGCGAAATAGAAACGTGAGTCCGAAGATTCTTTCGTAAAGATCACACGTTGGTGGAGGGCTGAACGATCAGGCGCAGGAAGCTCATGACGCAGCCGACGGCCGCAAATCCGGCGCCGAGCGCCAGTGCCAGGGTGGCGCCTTCGTGGCCGACGAGGCCGAAACAGAACGCGGCCAATGCGGCGCCGGTGGACTGGCCGGTCAGCCGGGCGGTCGCGACGATACCGCTGGCACTTCCGCTGCGCCCGGCCGGCGCGCTGGACATCAGGGCTTTCATGTTGGGCGCCTGGAAGAAGCCGAAGCCGGCGCCGCATACCACCATCCGCCAGACGATGTTGGGAATGCTGGGCTCGACAGGCAGCATCGCCAGCAGCGCCATCCCGACGCCGAGCATGGCCAAGCCAATGCCGCCGAGAATGCCGGCAGGATAGCGGTCGGACAGCCCGCCGGCGATCGGCGCCATAATGGCAACCACCAGCGGCCACGGCGTCAGGAAAAACCCGGTTTCGACCTGCGAGCGGTGCAGGATGTCCTCGAAGTAAAAGGGCAGCGACACGAACGCCAGGCCCTGAACCGAGAACGAGCAGATCGCGGTCGCCGCCGAGAGAGCGAATACCGGCCGGCGAAACAGGTCGATCGGCAGCATGGGCGCGGGGTGATCGGCCTGCCGGCGGATCAGCAGCCAGCCGAACAGGACGCCGGCGACGAGTTCACCGACGACGATCGGCGCCGCGGTGTGATGCGCGGCGCTGTCGATGCCCAGGATCAAAAGGCCAAGGCAGCCTGATGCCAGCAGGGCACCGAGAAAGTCGAAGGAATGGGTCGCGCGCGAGGTTTTCGGCAGCGTCTTCATGCCGATCAGTATGGCGAGTGCGCCGAACGGCAGGTTGATGGCGAACAGCCACGGCCAGCTGCCGACCGACAGAATGCCGGACGCGATGGTCGGTCCGAGCGTGAACGATGTCGCGACCACCAGAGCATTGTGCCCGAAGCCGCGGCCCAGCTGGTTTGGCGGATAGACGAACCGGACGAGCGCCGTATTGACACTCATGACGCCGGCGCCGCCGAGGCCCTGCAGCACGCGCGCGATCAAAAGGGTGTCCAGCGACCACGCCATGGCACAGGCCACCGAGGCCAGCGTGAACAGGATGAGGCCGCCCAGATAGATGCGCTGGTGGCCGACGATCTCGCCGAGTGCGCCGAGCGGCAGCAGCGTTGCCACCATGGCGATCTGATAGACATTGACGACCCAGATGACGTCGGCCGGGGTGGCCTTGAGGTCGGCGGCGATGGAGGGCAAAGCGATGTTGGCGATTGCGGTGTCGAGCGAGGCCATCGACAGCGCGGTGAAGATCGCCAGTCTGGCCCAGCGCCGTTGTTCGGCGGACAAGCCATCAGCCGGCGAGGGCGGCGTCGCATTTCCATCTGCCATCGTGGGAAATTCCTGGGCCGGCGCCGAGATGATAGCCGGAAGCGGTTACATAGGACGGATTGAAGACCGCCTACAGCCACCGATCTGCATGAGGCATATGCATGCCTCCGCCCGCCGCGACAAGGATTTTCCCTGAAACTAGCGAGTGTTGGGTCGCGCCGCCTTGAACCAGACCCCGGAAGCCACCGCAGTCGCGATGATGGTGCCGTAGATCACCAGCGCCACCGTCAGCGCGATGAACAGCCAGGTCAGCGATCCCGTCAGCCGCAAGGCCAGCCAGCCGCCGCCGATCGAGATAATCAGACGCAACACCCCGGCCATCAGCGGCCAGATCATTTTGCCAGCGCCCTGGGAGGCAAAATACAGCGACAGGCCGAGGCCGAAGAAGCCGTAGGCCGG
>JAQGKA010000391.1 GCA_028290355.1 Tardiphaga sp.
CGGATCGCGGCGACGCGGCCGTCCATCATGTCGGACGGCGCGATGACGTCGCAGCCGGCCTCGGCCTGCACCAGCGCCTGGCGCACCAGCACCGCGACGGTCTCGTCGTTGAGGATGCGGCCGTCGCGGATCAACCCGTCATGGCCGTGGCTGGTGAAGGGATCGAGCGCCACGTCGCACAGCACGCCGAGCTCGGGGAATTCCTTCTTGATGGCGCGCACCGACTGGCAGACCAGGTTTTCCGCGTTGCAGGCCTCGGTGCCCAGTTCGTCGCGCAACGACGGTTCGGTATAGGGGAACAGCGCGATGCAGGGGATATCGAGCTTCATGGCGCGCTCGGCCTCGCGCACGGCCTGATCGACGCTGAGGCGCTGCACGCCGGGCATCGAGGCGATGTCGGCGCGCTTGTTGTCGCCGTCGATCACGAACAGCGGCCAGATCAGATCGTCTGTCGTGAGGACGTTTTCGCGCACCAGCCGGCGGGCCCACTCCGCCTTGCGGTTGCGGCGAGGGCGGGTGACCAGATCGAGCGACGGGGCGGTATAGGCGTCCGGACGGGGGGAGGGGTCGCGCATCTCGATGGGCCGCCCGAATTTGATCGCCATGTTACCGTCTCTCCCGACATCGAAGCAGATTTGACTCCTTCTAAGCCTAGCACCTTGACGCTGCTTCGTCACCGCGATCCCGGCGAATTGGATGATTGGCTGGGTGATTGATTTTGCGGGCCTAAAGGCTCACAAAACGCCCATGAATCGACCCGTCCCCATACGCCCACCCGTCAGATCGAACCCGCATGTCTGAGCAATCGCCGCGCGACCCGTCGTCGCGGGACAATGCCATGTCGGTGGCGGCGATTTCGTCGGAACGGACCCAGTCCGACGAGAACGCCTGGACCCGGCGCCTGGTGCTGTTCCTGCGCATCATGGCGGTGCTGTCGATGGCGCAGGGCCTCTATCACTGGGCGCAGGTCACCGGCTTCGTCGGTGCCGAGGATGACGCCTTCGAGGTCCAGAGCACGGCCTGGCAGACCGCCACGGTCTATTTCGCGGTGATCGAACTGGTCGGCGCCGTCGGTCTGTGGCTCGCGACGCCCTGGGGCGCCGTGGTCTGGCTGACCACCGTCGTTTCCATGGCGGTGATCGAGCTGATGTTCCCGGCCATCTATGGCGGCAATCTCATCATCGTCGGCATTCAGGCCGCGTTCCTCGCCGCCTATCTGGCGCTGGCCTGGATGGCTGCGCGCGAACGGCCGCCATAGCGCAACAGTCCGTACGAGCCTCGAAGAAGGCAGTGCAAAATCAGGGAGGGTGATTTGAACCAGCTTTATTCCGGCGGCACCGCCGGCAGTCTCATTGTCAGCGCCGTCGCCCGCTTCGGCGACCAGCCCGCGCTCGCGGACGGCCACGTCCGCTGGAGCTACCGCGAATTCGGCGACGTGGTCGCGCGCTTCATCACCCTGTTCCGCAGCATCGGCCTGAAGAAGGGCGACGCGCTCTCGGTGCTCTCCGGCAACCGTGCCGAATCCTGGGCGGCCATTGCCGCCTGCATGGTGATGGGCCTGCGTTATACGCCGCTGCATCCGATGGCCGCCGAAGACGATCACGCCTTCATCATCGAGGACGCCGAAATCGACGCGCTGATCGTCGAGGCCGGCAAGTTCGCGCCGCGCGGCCTTGCGATCCGCGACCGCGTTCCCGGCCTCCGGCATCTCCTGTCGTTCGGCGCCGTCGAAGGCGCGCGCGACCTGCTGGCGGAGCTTCCCGCTGCGCAGCCGGCGCCACTGGTCGACGAAAGTGCCGTCGGCGACATTGCCTGGCTGGCTTACACCGGCGGCACCACGGGACGCTCGAAGGGTGTGATGCTGCCGCACCGCGTGGTGGTGGCGATGTCGCTGGCGATCTATTCCGATTGGGACTGGCCCGCCGATATTCGTTTCCTCGCGGCGACGCCGATCAGCCACGCTGCCGGCGTCACGCTGTTTCCGGTGATGATGCGCGGTGGGTTTGTCCGGCTGGTGCAGGGCTTTGAGGCCGAAACCTATTGCCGCGTCGTGCAGGAGGAGGGGATCACTGCGACGTTCCTGGTGCCGACCCTGATCTATGCGCTGATCGACGCGCCGGCGCTGCGCGAAAAATACGACCTGACGTCGTTGCAGACCATCGTCTATGGCGCGGCGCCGATGTCGCCGGACCGGTTGCGCGAGGGCATCAAGATTTTCGGCAATGTGTTCGTGCAGCTCTACGGCCAGACCGAAGCGCCGCAGGTGATCACCACCATGCGCAAGATCGATCACGACGATACCAGGCCCGGGCGGCTGGGTTCGTGCGGCCGCGCCAATCCCATGGTCGAGGTCAAACTGTTCGATGCCGAGATGCGCGAAGCGAAGACAGGGGAGCCCGGCGAAATCTGCGTCCGCGGCACGCTGGTGATGGATGGCTACTGGAAGCGGCCGGACGCCACCGAGGAGGCGTTTCGCGGCGGCTGGCTGCACACCGGCGATGTCGCGGTGAAGGATGCCGACGGATATTTCTACATCGTCGATCGCACCAAGGACATGATCATCTCCGGCGGCTTCAACATCTATCCGCGCGAAGTCGAGGACGCGCTGATGGCGCATCACGCGGTGGCGTCCGCTGCGGTGATCGGAATTCCCGACGAGAAGTGGGGCGAGGCGGTGAAGGCCTTCGTCGTGCTGAAGGCCGGCGCCAACAACTCCGCGGCGGAACTGCAGGCGCATGTGAAAGACAAGCGCGGCGCGCCGTGGTCGCCGAAAACCATCGACTTGATCGACGCCATTCCCGTCACCGGGCTCGGCAAGTTCGATCGCAAGGCGCTGCGTGCGCCATATTGGGAGGGCAGGACCCGCGGCGTTGCGTAAAATGCCCGAAATATTTTCGCGGCTTTTTCGGTAAGATTTGAGTCACCCTAACGCCGCGGTCACTTGTGTTACGCGAACGTTTCAAATTTGAGCGATGCTGTTTCTTAATGCGACAGAATCGGCGGACGAAGCAGGAACATCGCTCCGGCAGCGTGAATCAAACGTTGCGAGAAGCCCTTTATTCATGGGCTTAATATGCGATTCACTGTCTGAAATTCATGATCTCTTTATTGTCTTATTTAAGCGGTTCTTCAATCGCTCCCCTTAAGTTGAC
>JAQGKA010000401.1 GCA_028290355.1 Tardiphaga sp.
AAACCAATAGGATCGGCGTCCAAAATTTTGTAGTTTGCGCCGCCATGACGATCCAGCAAACCATCCCCCTGCCTCAAGACGCCGTCCCCCAAGAGGCCGCAGCCCCTGTGGAAACGGCGCGCGTCACGCCGATGATGGAACAGTACCTCGAGATCAAGGCCGCCAATCCCGGGCTGCTGCTGTTCTACCGGATGGGCGATTTCTACGAGTTGTTCTTCGAGGACGCCGAAATCGCCTCGCGCACGCTCGGCATCATGCTCACCAAACGCGGCAAGCATCAGGGCGTGGACATCCCGATGTGCGGCGTGCCGGTGGAGCGCTCCGACGATTACCTGCACCGCCTGATCGAAGCGGGCCACCGCGTCGCGGTGTGCGAGCAGATGGAAGATCCTGCCACCGCGAGGGCGCGCGGCAACAAGAGCGTGGTGCGCCGCGACGTGGTGCGGCTGGTGACGCCGGGCACGCTGACCGAAGACACCCTGCTCGACGCCAAGACCAACAATTACCTGCTGGCAATCGCCCGCGCCCGCGGCTCGGCGGGCACCGACCGCATTGGTCTCGCCTGGATCGACATCTCCACCGCGGAATTCATCGTCACCGAATGCTCGACCGGCGAACTCGGCGCCACGCTGGCGCGGATCAATCCCAACGAGGTCATCGTCACAGACGCGCTGTACAGCGATCCCGATCTGGGTCCGCTGTTGCGTGAATTGCCGGCGGTAACGCCGCTGACCCGCGACGTGTTCGACGGCGCCACCGCGGAACGGCGGCTGTGCGACTACTTCGCCGTCGCCACCATGGATGGCCTCAGCGCGATGACGCGGCTGGAGGCCACCGCGGCCGCTGCCAGCGTCACCTATATCGACCGCACGCAAGTGGGCAAACGCGTCCCACTGTCGCCGCCGACAAGGGAAGCCGCCGGCACCACCATGGCGATCGACCCCGCCACCCGCGCCAATCTCGAATTGACGCGGACGCTGGCCGGCGAGCGCCGCGGCTCACTGCTCGACGCCATCGACTGCACCGTCACCGCCGCGGGCTCACGCCTGCTGGCGCAGCGTCTTGCCGCCCCGCTCACCGACGATGTCGCGATCGGACGCCGGCTCGACGCCATCGCCACCTTTGTTGCCGACAGCGCGGTGCGCGACGACATCCGCGCCGCCTTGCGCGCCGCACCGGATATGTCCCGCGCCCTGGCGCGATTGTCGGTCGGACGCGGCGGGCCGCGCGACCTTGCAAGCCTTCGCGATGGCGTGCTCGCCGCCGACAAGGTGCTGGCGCGGCTCGCGCAAGTCGACAGCCTGCCGCAAGACATCGCGGCCGCGATGGATGCGTTGCGCCGGCCATCGCGCGATCTCGCGCGTGAGTTCGAGCGTGCGCTCGCCGAAGACCTGCCGCTGATGAAGCGCGACGGCGGCTTCGTCCGCGAAGGCTATGAGGCCGCGCTCGACGAGACCCGCAATCTGCGCGACGCCTCCCGCCTCGTGGTGGCCGCGATGCAGGCCCGTTACGCCGACGACACCGGCGTCAAAGGTCTGAAAATCCGCCACAACAACGTGCTCGGTTATTTCGTCGAAGTGACCGCGCAGCACGGCGACAAGCTGATGACGCCGCCGCTCAACGCGACCTTCATCCACCGCCAGACCCTGGCCGGCCAGACCCGGTTCACCACGGCCGAGCTCGGCGAGATCGAGGCCAAGATCGCCAATGCCGGCGACCGCGCGCTCGGGCTCGAGCTGGAGATCTTTGAACGGCTCTCCGCCATGGTCGCCGGGGCCTCCGACGACCTGCGCGCCGCCGCGCACGCCTTTGCGCTGCTCGATGTCGCCACCGCATTGGCCAAGCTCGCCATCGACGACAACTATATCAGGCCGGAAGTCGATACTTCGCTCGGCTTCGCCATCGAGGGCGGACGACATCCCGTGGTCGAACAGGCGCTGAAGCGCGACGGCCAGCCGTTCATTGCCAATGCCTGCGACCTGTCACCGGGGCCGGCGCAAAAATCCGGCCAGATCTGGCTGATCACCGGCCCGAACATGGCGGGTAAATCGACGTTCCTGCGGCAGAATGCGCTGATCGCGTTGCTGGCGCAGATCGGCAGCTTCGTGCCGGCCACCCGCGCCCGCATCGGCATCGTCGATCGGCTGTTCTCCCGCGTCGGCGCCGCCGACGATCTGGCACGTGGCCGTTCGACCTTCATGGTGGAGATGGTGGAAACCGCCGTCATCCTCAATCAGGCCAGCGAGCGCGCGCTGGTGATCCTCGACGAAATCGGCAGGGGCACCGCGACCTTCGACGGCCTGTCGATCGCCTGGGCGGCGATCGAGCATCTGCATGAGAGCAATCGTTGCCGCTCCCTGTTCGCGACGCATTATCATGAGCTGACCGCGCTCTCCGCCAAACTGCCGCGGCTGTTCAACGCCACCGTGCGCGTAAAGGAGTGGCACGGCGACGTGGTGTTCCTGCACGAAGTGCTGCCGGGCTCGGCGGATCGCTCCTACGGCATTCAGGTCGCCAAACTCGCCGGCCTGCCCGCTCCCGTGATCGCACGCGCCAAATCGGTGCTGGCCAAACTGGAAGCGCAGGACCGCGGCCAGACCGCCAAGGCGCTGGCCGACGACCTGCCGCTGTTTGCCGTGCCGTCGCGTGCCGCAGCCGAAGTCGCTCTGCCCACCGAAGCCGAACAGCTGATCGCGGCGCTGACGGCGATCCATCCCGATGAACTGTCGCCGCGCGAAGCGCTGGACGCGCTGTATGCGCTGAAGGCGAAGTTGCCGAAGTAAACTTCGGCAGCTTCCTACCTGCGGAAATCCAGCCGTCCGCCGGACCAGCGTCCGTCTATTCTTTCATGGCTTCTGATCAGCCCGATCCACGGCCGCATGATCGCGGGATTGCTCAGGTTGATGTACTTCCCAACCAGTCGGGCGCCATCCCGCCGCGCCTCGATCAGTCCCTTGCGCGCGCCCTTGTCCCAGTCGAACAGCAGATAGACGCGATCTTCAACGGCGCGCGCTTCTGCCCGGCCCTGCTTCCATTTGTCCGCGGCATCGCCTGGGATCGTGGGATCTGCGCCCCCGTTCCAGCGGCTGCACCAAATCCCTTCGATCCCATTCTGCCGATCGTCAGTGGCGGCGTTGCTCCAGGGGCTAGCGTTCACGTCCTCTGCGTCGCCGGACAGCGTCGCGCCGGCGGCGAAGGCCTGCACCTCCGCGTCGTCAGGGTCGGGGACGTCCATCTCATGGAACGGGTTTCGAACTTCGTCTGACATCGTGGCGACCTTTCATTTGCGGCGCGGCCGCGTCGCACCGGAGCGCATTGCGACCCGGCATCAGCCTCGCAAATTTGAAGGACACGTCGCCACCCGATTCCCGTCAGTCGATGACTGAGCGCGCGACCTGCCAGCGTCCGTACGACCACAGGCCGAGGTTCCACGCGACGCATGTCGCGAGCGCGAGGCTCAGCGCAATCGCCGAGCCGAAGCGCGTTGCAGTCAGGCTGAGCACCACAATCGACAGGCCGAAGCCGAGCAGGCCCCAGCCGCCATTGGCGATGACCGCAGCGGTCGGTACGCCGCCGATGCGCGGGTGCAGCGCCAGTATCAGGCTGGTCAGCACCACCGGGTACAGCGCAATGGTGCCGCTGGCCGCCGGCCCTATCGTATGGGAGAGCGTGACAACAGTCCCGACCAACGTCGCCACCAGCACGGCACGCAGCGGGATGTCGTACCAGCGGCGTGTGATGACCGGCATTTTGGCGTGACGAAACCGCCGCATCAACGGCAGGCAGACGCCAAAGGCAATCACATTGGCAACGATGCCGCCAGCGAGCGACCACTCGGTCATCCGCACCAGCACCGCAAGCGCCAGCCATACCATGACGGCGGCGCCGAGGCTGACGATCACGTTGTGGCGTTGCGCCAGCAGCACATAGGTCAGGCCGAGAAAAATCGTGGCGGCATTGATCGGCAGGCTCGCCAGCGCGCCTTGCGCGATGAACGCGGCATCGTGATCGAGCGCGAGAAAGACATAGGACGGCCCGGCGGAGATCGGCAGCGTCGCCACCAGCGCGCCGATCACCGGCCCGGAGCGCTCGGTAATGATCGACGCCGTGACCACGAAGGCGGCGGTGACCGCCATGCGCAAGATCAGCGTCAGGGCAAAAGCAAGTTCGGGAGACATAAGTTCGGGAGACCTAGCTTCTTTCTTACCCTCCCCTTTTGAGGGGGAGGGTCGGCGTGCAGCACGCGAAGCGTGATGCGCGACGGGGTGGGGTGACAGCGGCAGGTGCGGAGCTGAACAGTCACCCACCCCGACGCGCGCTGGCGCGCGCATCGACCCTCCCCCTCCAGGGGAGGGTAAGAGACGTCGTGTCACAGCACGCTTTACACCCGATGCATCGACACCGAAACCTTCGGGCCGTTCCTGATGGTCTGATAGACCACGCACTAGCGCTCGGTGAGTTTCAGCAGCAGATCGAGCTTGTCCTGCGGCGCGTCGGTATCGACGTCGAAGCGCAGCCGGATTTCGGCGAAGCCGACCGGCGCCTCTTTATCCACGCCGAGGGTACCGCGAAAATCGAGATCGCCTTCGGCGCTGACCAGGCCGGTCTTCAACGGCACTTCCACCGCGGTCGCCACCGATTTCAAGGTGACACCGGCGCAGGCCACCAGCGCTTCCAGCAGCATGTCGCCGGAGCACAGTTCAAGCCCGGAGCCGCCGGTCGCGGGATGCAGCCCGGCAATCTCCAGCGCGCGGCCGGTCTCGACCTTGCAGGCGATGCCTTCGCTCTCGATCGAGCCCCTGGCCTTCAAGGTGATGAAGGCGGCCTTCGGATCGGATTTGTAACGCTCCTTGATCGGGGCTTGTGTGGCGCGGAGTGCGGCGGCGTCCATCTGTTTCTCCCTGTTTTTGTTGGCAGCATCTAATGGGGGATGCACGCCCTTGTCACCACCACATCGCTTCGCCGGCAGCGGATTCCGATGCGTCATCGGGCGCATTGCGGTCGAGCGAGCGGTCCAGCGCGGTCATGACGCGGCGCTTCACCGCATCGAACAGCGGCGAGGCGCGGTCGCGCGGCCGCGCCAGATTGACCTGGATCTCGGCGAACAGCCGGCCCGGCCGCGGCCGCATCACCAGCACGCGATCGGCCAGCACCACGGCTTCGTCGACGTCATGGGTGACCAGCACCAGCGTCGGCCGGGTGTCGGCCCACAGGTCGAGCAGATGATCCTGCAGATCGCGGCGGGTGAAGGCATCGAGCGCGGAGAACGGCTCGTCGAGCAACAGCACTTCCGGCTGCGGCACCAGCGCGCGGGCAATGGCGACGCGCTGCGCCTGCCCGCCGGACAATTCGCGCGGCCACGCTTTGGCCTTCTCGGTGAGGCCGACACGCGCCAGCGCGGCCGCCACCTTGTCGCGGCGAATATCCGCCGGCAGATCGGATAATCCAAAACCGATATTGTCGGCGACGCTGAGCCACGGCAGCAGCCGCGGCTCCTGGAAGATGATGCCGATCTTGGCGTGCGGCGCCGCGATATGGATATCATCGAGCACAATGGTGCCGGTGCTGGCGCGGTCGAGCCCGGCGACGGCACGCAAGAGTGTCGATTTTCCGCAGCCGGAGCCGCCGATGATGGCGACGATCTCGCCCTGCGGAATTTTCGCGGTGAAACGCTGCAGCGCGTGGACGCCATTGGGATAGGTCTTGCCGACCCGGTCGAGCACCAGCATCAGTGATCTCCGCCCGGACGGAACGCATCCTGCCAGCGCAGCAGCGGCGCGGAGACGAGTTCGATCAGCCAGTCGGTGGTCTTGCCGAGAATGGCGAAGATGGTGATGGCGGCGAGAATCTGCGCGGGCTTGCCGAGCTGCTGGCCGTCGATCAGAAGATAGCCGAGCCCTTCGGAGGCGCCCATGAATTCGGCGGCGACCACGAACATCCAGCCGAGGCCAAGGCCAACGCGCAGCGATACGACATAGGCGGGCAGCACCGCCGGCAGCAGGATGCGGCGGATCATTGCCGGGCCCGAGAGACGAAAGGTGCGGCCGACCTCGACGATCTTGCGATCCACCGACAGGATCGCGCCCATCACGCCGAGATAGACCGGGAAGAACACGCCGACCGCGATCAGCGCGATCTTCGAGGTTTCGAAAATGCCGAGCCAGAGAATGAACAGCGGCACCCAGGCGATCGAGGGAATCGCGCGCAGCGCCTGCACGGTGGGATCGAGCAGCCGCCGCGCCAGCCCCCAATAACCGGAGATGGCGCCGAGCAGCGTGCCGGCGACGACACCGAGCCCGAAGCCGGCGCCGACCCGCGAAAGCGTCGCCGCGATGTGACGCGACAGCTCGCCGCTGCGGGCGAGCTCCATGATGGTCGTGAAGATGCGCGACGGCGGCGGCACCAGCCGGCCGTTCGACCAACCGGACCCAACGACAAATTCCCACACCAGCGCGACGGCGAGCGGAAGCAGCACGCCGAGCGCCGGGCGCGCGACATGGCGCCAGCGCCCCGGCGTTGCCGGCGTGTCGATCGCGTCGCTCCCATCAAGCGCAGGTGTATCCAGCGTCATGGCCATAGGAAATGAGGTCCGGAGAGGAATTGCAAGGTGAAGTGGGATGTCACCCTCCCCTGGAGGGGGAGGGTCGACTGCGCCGTCAGGCGCGGTCGGGGTGGGGTGACAGCAAGCGTGTTCTGCACGGAGATCCACATCAGCGTTTTCACCCCACCCCGTCTCGCATCCGCTTCGCGGACTGCTCGCCGACCCTCCCCCTCCAGGGGAGGGTAAGAGACTCAGCTCTTCGGCAATGGCACCTGATCGTCGATCAGCGCATCGACCGTGGCCTTCACATCGACCTTGGCATCGATCACGCCGGCCTGCTGCAGGGCGAGACCTGCGGCGAGGATCGACTCGCGTTGCGGCGCGCCGATCCGGCTGTGGGTGAGTTCGGTGCGCTCCTTGAGCTGCTTGTCGACGACGGCTTCCGGCAATTTGGTGACGCCGATGAAGGCCTTCTTCAGCTCATCGTAATTCGCCGCGGAATATTTGCGGGCTTCCTCGTAGACCGCCAGCACGCGGCGCGCGACGTCGGGATGATCCTTCAGAAATTCCTCGCGCACATTGAGCACGCCCCAGGTGTTGGCATCGGGCTTGCGGAAGAACAGTTTGGCGCCGTCCTCGACCTCGGCCTGCGCCATCATCGGATCGAGTCCGGCCCACGCATCGACGTCGCCACGGATCAGCGCGGTCTTGCCGTCGGCATGCTGCAGCAGCACCGGGGTGATGTCCTTTTCGGTGAGCCCGGCATCGAGCAGCGCGCGTACCAGGAAGATGTGCGGGTCGGTGCCGCGGGTGACCGCGACGCGCTTGCCCTTGAGGTCGGCGACCGATGCAATCTTCGAATCCTTGGTCGTGACCAGCGCGGTCCATTCCGGCCGCGAATAGACGTAGACCGACTTGATCGGATTGCCGTTGATCTTCGCCACCAGTGCCGCGGAACCTGCGGTGGAGCCGAAATCGATCGAGCCGGCATTGAGGAATTCGAGCGCCTTGTTGGAGCCGGCCGACTGCACCCAGATGACCTTGATGCCGTCCCTGGCGAATTCCTTCTCCAGCAGGCCGTTCTGCTTGAGGATGATCGAGACCGGATTGTAGGTCGCCCAGTCGAGCCGGATTTCCTTGAGCGGATCGGCCGCGAAGGCCGTGCCGGGCAAGAGGGCGGCAACGGCAATCAACCCGGCGGCTGCCCGCCGTGATATCTTCAGCATCTCAACTCTCCCTGATGAACGTTCGGAACACGCGGTTCGAAGGCGGCTCGTTGCACCGCGCCAATTTTGGAGCGCCGCGGGCCGCTCTTTGAATTCAAAAAACATGCTTTAATTTCAATCGCTTAGGAGGGGCCGTCAACGAGAAAATACGTACTTGCAATCGGCTCTGGCGAGAACACAGTTGCTTCAAATGCGCAAAAGGCAGCATGGATCGGCTGTTGCCCCATAATGACCGTGACAGCGCCCGCGCCGTCCGATATCCGGGATGATCATGGACAGCATTGCTACACAGACCCGGCCTGTGGCCGACGACGGTTTCGATACGCGAGGAATCACCGCCGCGATCGACGCGCTGGCCGCGGAGCATCACGGTCACGACGACCTGTTCCGCTCGGCGGTCGCCAAACTGCTGAAAGCCGAACTGCTGAAGGCGCGCGTCGCTGCCGAAGCGGTGCTGCTGAAGGACCGCCACGGCCGGCGCTGCGCCGAGCAACTGTGCTTCGTGCAGGACGAGATCATCCGCATGCTGTTCGCCGCGGCGACGAAGCATCTGTATCACTCGCCGATTCCGTCCGGCGCCGAGCGCATGGCGGTGGTCTCCACCGGCGGCTACGGCCGCGGGCTGATGGCGCCGGAGTCCGACATCGATCTGCTGTTCATCCTGCCCTACAAGCAGACCGCGTGGGGCGAGCAGGTCGCCGAGGTCATCCTGTATTGCCTGTGGGACATGGGCCTCAAGGTCGGCCACGCCACCCGCTCGGTGGATGAATCGATCCGCCAGGCGCGCGGCGACATGACGATCCGCACCGCGATCCTCGAGACCCGGTTCCTGACCGGCGATCAGGCGCTGTACGACGAACTGGTCAAGCGCTTCGACAGCGAGGTGGTGCAGGGCACCGCGGCCGAATTCGTCACCGCCAAGCTCGCCGAGCGCGAGGAGCGGCATCGCCGCGGCGGCCAGTCACGCTATCTGGTCGAGCCCAACGTCAAGGACGGCAAGGGCGGCTTGCGCGACCTGCACACGCTGTTCTGGATCGCGAAATACGTCTACCGCGTCCGCGACAGCCGCGAGCTGGTGGCGCGCGGCGTGTTCGACGCGCAGGAGTACCGCACCTTCCGGCGCTGCGAAGACTTCCTGTGGTCGGTCCGCTGCAACATCCACTTCGTCACCAACCGCCCGGAGGAACGACTGTCGTTCGACCTGCAGCGCGATATCGCAGTCCGGCTCGGCTACACCTCGCATCCCGGCATGCAGGACGTCGAGCGCTTCATGAAGCACTACTTCCTGATCGCCAAGGACGTTGGCGATCTCACCGCGATCCTGTGCGCCAAGCTGGAAGACCAGCAGGCCAAGCCGGCGCCGGCGCTGACCCGGATGATGGCGAAGCTGCGGCCCGACCTGAAGCGACGCCGGGTGCCGGGCAGCGACGCCTTCATCATCGACAACAACCGCATCAACCTCGCCGCCCCCGACGTCTTCAAGGAAGACCCGGTCAACCTGATCCGGCTGTTCCGGCTGGCGCAGAAAAACAACCTCGCATTCCATCCCGACGCGATGCGCACGGTGACGCGCTCGCTGCGGCTGATCAACGCCACCTTGCGCGAGAACCCCGAAGCCAACCGGCTGTTCATGGAGATTCTCACCTCCGACAATGCCGAGATCGTGCTGCGGCGAATGAACGAGACCGGCGTGCTCGGCCATTTCATCCGCTCGTTCGGCCGCATCGTCTCGATGATGCAGTTCAACATGTATCACCACTACACCGTGGACGAGCATCTGCTGCGCTGCGTCGGCTTCCTGC
>JAQGKA010000436.1 GCA_028290355.1 Tardiphaga sp.
ACGTCTATCCGGTGAAGGGCTATTCCATCACGGTCGAACTCGACGACGAGGACAATCGCCAGGCCGCGCCATGGGTCAGCCTGCTCGACGACAAGGCCAAGATCGTCACCAGCCGTCTCGGCGCCAACCGGTTTCGGGTTGCCGGCACCGCCGAATTCAACGGTGCCAATCGCGACATCCGCGCCGATCGCGTGCAGCCGTTGATCGACTGGACCCGAAAGCTGTTTCCGGGGATCAACACTAGCCGCGTCATTCCCTGGAGCGGGCTGCGGCCGATGATGCCGGACATGATGCCGCGCGTGGGCCCCGGCAGGAAGCCGCGGGTGTTTTACAACACTGGCCACGGCCATCTCGGCTGGACGCTGTCGGCGGCCACCGCCCAGATCGTCGCCGATCAGGTTTCGGCCGGCGTGCCGGCGTAACCGAAAATCCCGCACGAAGCGCACCGGTCTTGCGGCGAAATCGTGGCAGGACTTTTGCGCCTCCGGAGGTGGCAAATCCTTTAAACCTAAAGTATCTTGGCCCGATCCTTGAATGGCGAGGAGATCGCGATCGGTGCAAAGTGACCTCATGACCTCCTCCTCTCCTGACGACGACTCGACGACCACCCCGGTCTGGCGCGAGGTGGCCCGCGCCATCGCCGACATCGGCGCCAAGCGCTGCTTCGGCCTCGTCGGCGGCGCCAACTTCAAGGTGACGCTGGGATTGACCGACCTCGGCGTCGAGTTCATCGCCGCGCGCCATGAAGGCGGCGCGGTGTCCATGGCGGATGTCGCCGCGAGGCTGACGCGCGATCTCACCATCGTCAGCGTCACCGCGGGACCGGGCCTGACCAACGCCATCACCGGGATCGGCGAAGCCGCCAAGAGCGATACGCCGCTGCTGGTGCTGGCCGGCGATGTCGTGCGCGGTGACAAGCAGTCGGCCTTTGCCTTCAATCAGGCCGAACTGGTGCATGCCGTTGGCGGCGCGTGGCGGCAGATTGCGGATCCGCAAACCGCTTACGCGGACACGTGGCAGGCGGCGTCGCTGGCGCTGCGCGAGCGCAAGCCGGTTGTGCTCAGCCTGCCGGTTGATGTGCAGGAGATGAAGGTGATCGCGATGCTGGGAAAAAAGCACGCCCCGATCACGGCAAAGCCTCCGCTGAATACCGCAAAGCTTGATGAACTTGTGGCGACGATCAAGGCATCGCAGAGGCCGCTGCTCCTCGCCGGCCATGGTGCCGTGGTCGCTGAAGCCGCGCCACTCTTGATCGCGCTCGCCGACAAGCTCGGCGCGCTGCTTGCTACCTCTGTTCAAGCCCATGGCATGTTTTCCGGGCATCCCTGGAATCTCGGCATCGCTGGCGGATTTTCGTCGCCGGCCGCGGCCGAATTGATCTCGCAAAGCGACATGATCCTGGCGTTCGGCATGTCGCTCAACATGTGGACGACCAAGAAGGGCAAGCTGATCTCCGAATACGCCCAGCTGGTGCAGATCGATGTCGAGAAGGGCCGCATCGGCCTGCATCGCCCGGTCGATCTCGAACTGGAAGGCGACGCGGCTGCTGTAGCGACGGCGGTGCTGCGCGCCCTCGAAAGCGACAAGACGCTTCAGTCGGGCTGGCGCACGCCCGAGGTCGCCGCGGTCATGGACGCCAAGAGCAATCGCCGGCTGCCCTATGACGACACCAGCGACGCCGACCATATCGATCCGCGCACGCTCAGCAAGGCAATGGACGATATCCTGCCGAAGGACCGCACGGTGGTCGTCGATGGCGGGCATTTCGTCGGCTGGGTGGCGCGCTATCTTTCGGTGCCGGATTATCGCGGTTGGTGCATTCCGATTGCGTTCCAATCGATCGGGCTCGGCCTCGCCGGCGCCATCGGTGCCGCGGTCACGCAGCCGGAGCGGCTTACCGTGCTCGCCGTCGGCGACGGGGGCTTTCTGATGGGAATCGCAGAGTTGGAGACCGCGGTGCGTTTGAAAAAGCGCATCTGCATCTTTATCTACAACGATAGTGCCTACAGCGCCGAGGTGCACCACTTCGCGCCGGAAGGCTATTCGGCGGCCATGGCGCAATTCCCGGTGACGGATTTCGCCGCTATCGCCCGCGGCTACGGCGCCGACGGCGTCGTGGTGCGGACGCTGGCCGATCTCGAACCGGTGCAGCGCTGGGTCGCCGATGGCGCGCAGGGCGTATTCATCGTCGATGGCCGCATCAATCCGGCGTTGATCGCGGACTGGTACCGCGAGATTTTTGGCGCGGCGAATTTGTAGTTCGCCTTTCTCTTTTTCCCTTCTCCCCTTGTGGGAGAAGGTGGCGCGGACCAACGGGTCGGCGCAAAGCGCCGCCCGATGACAGGCTCCGTCCGCGACGGATGAGGGGGCAGCGCTTGCGGCTACCCCTCACCCGTCCGCGCTTCGCGCGGCCACCCTCTCCCACAAGGGGAGAGGGGAAGAGGGCTTGCGCCGCCAATTTCCCGCCACCATCTGACATTGCGAAGGACAATCGCCATGTTGGATTCTACCAAGCAACCATTCGACGACAGTCTGCCGTCGCCCGCACCGGAAACTCCGGTCAACGACGCGGCGCTGCTCGACGCCTATTCAAACGCTGTGATATCGGTCACCGAGCGCGTTGGCCCCGCCGTGGTCCGCGTCGAGACCGGCTCGCGCGATCCGAAGATTCGCGAGCGCGGCGGCCTCGGCTCCGGTATCGTGATCTCGCCGGACGGGCTGCTGCTGACCAACAGCCATGTGGTCGGCACCTCCAAACAGATCAGGCTGCGTGACAACGAGGGCATCGTCACCGATGCCCGCGTGCTCGGCGTCGATCCCGACACCGACCTCGCCTTGCTGCGTGCCGATGGCGTGCGGGACCTGCACTATGCCTCGCTCGGCAATTCCAAGAGCCTGCGCCGCGGCCAGCTGGTGGTGGCGATCGGCAATCCGCTCGGCTTCGAATCGACCGTCACCGCCGGCGTGGTCTCGGCGCTGGGCCGTTCGATCCGCTCGGTCAGCGGCCGCACCATCGAGGATGTGATCCAGACCGATGCTGCGCTCAATCCGGGCAATTCCGGCGGGCCGCTGGTGTCATCGGCAGGTGAGGTGATCGGCATCAACACCGCGATCATTCAGGGCGCGCAGGGCATCTGCTTTGCGGTCGCCAGCAACACCGCGCAGTTCGTGCTGTCGGAGATTATCCGCCACGGCTATGTCCGCCGCGCCCATATCGGCGTGTCCGGACAGACCGCGCCGATCCCGCGCAGGCACGCCGTGGTCGCCGGCATCGAGAACAAGATGGGCGCGCTGCTGGCGCAGATCGAGCCGGGCGGCCCGGCGTCGCAGGCCGGCTTGTTGCCCGGCGATGTCGTGATCCGGCTCGACGGGGTCGACGTCAACGGCGTCGATGACCTGATCCGCATCCTCGATCGCGACCGGATTGATCACAAGCTGGAGATGGATGTACTGCGCATGGGCCGCCTCCGCGGCATCGATATCC
>JAQGKA010000458.1 GCA_028290355.1 Tardiphaga sp.
GATTTCGGGGTCGTCACGTTCAGACTGCCGTCCGCAGCCGCCTCATCGTGAACTCGATCTCCCCGCCTGGCAGCTCGCGCCAATGCTCGACCTCGCTCATGTAGGCCGGCTTCGGGTAGCGATCGAGAAACTCCCTCACCGTTTGGCGAGCGTTGTCGCGGGGTTGGGTGAAGGTCTCTCGCACGAAACCATCGTGGGCGCGGTGCTGCGCGCGATGATCGCGCATCCGGTCAGCCACCTCACGCGGGGTCTTGGGCTCGGCCATCGCTGCTACTCCATGTAAAGCGATGCTTATTAGATTGGTGCGGTTCTGGTTAGGGCAAGTCCGGAGCAACCCATTGCTGTAAAGAAAAAGGCGTGCCACTCAACCTGCCGCTGCGACGTTCGGCTTAATCTTCGTCGGTGCTTTGTCAGCGTTCTTCGACCAGGACCGGTAGTACGCCAGCGCGGTCATCATCAAGACACCGACGATGCTGACCACGATCTGCATCCAGATGGTGCCGGATATCTCGACCAACACGAAATGTGCGGCAAAGGATAGGAATATGCCGGCGCAAAACACTTCGAACGACTGCTGACCGCATTTGATTGCCGGCCGAAAGATGGGCCATTCCAGCCCCGACCAATCGCGTGGCAGCAGGCGAACGACAAAAAACGCGAACACAACGGGCTGAACACCGTTCCAATTTTTGCCAGTGTTATCAGTCCCGGGGCGACGTTGCGCCCTGATGCCTGCGCCGATTGTCGGAATGATTGTCAGAACGAGATCGGAAATTTCGTGCTAAGCCATTGAAATTGCTTGGAGCGGGTGGAGGGAATCGAACCCTCGTATTCAGCTTGGAAGGCTGCTGCTCTACCATTGAGCTACACCCGCGCTGGCGATCAGGTACCACGTCACAGGATGGGCCTCAACCTCATCCGGCGCGACATCCCCTGCCCGATGGCGGACGCCCCACCGGAATATTCCGGAACGCATTCGCCAATAGAAAATCGCCGAAGAATGAAGATTCTCCGGCGATTTCAATGTGATACGCACGGCTTAAACCAGCCGCCTCACCAGGCCGGCAGCACCGCGCCCTTGAACTTGGTCAGGATGAACTCGCGGATTTCCGGGGACTGGTAGCTCTCCACGAGGATTTTGACCCAGGGTTTGTCCTTGTCGGCGGATCGCACCGCGATGACATTGGCATAGGGTCCCTTGGGGTCTTCGCGCAGGATCGCGTCCTTGACCGGATCCAGCCCGGCCTGCGTGGCGTAATTGGTGTTGACCGCGGCGGCATCGACATCGTCGAGGGTGCGCGGGGTTTGCGCTGCGTCGATCTCGACGATCTTCAGCTTCTTGGTGTTCTCGGTGATATCCGCGATGCTCGGCTTGAAACCGACGCCGTCCTTCAGCTTCAGCACGCCCTTGTCGCGCAGCAACAGCAGCACGCGGCCGCCGTTGGTGGGATCGTTGGGGATCGACAGCGAGGCGCCGGCGGGGATCGCATCCCAGGACTTGTACTTCTTCGAATAGACGCCCATCGGAAAATTCACGGTGCTGCCGACAGACTCGATCTTGAATTTGCGGTCGGCGACCTGGTTGTCCAGATAAGGCTGGTGCTGGAACGAATTGGCCTGCAGATCGCCGGCTTCCAGCGCCGCGTTGGGCACCACATAGTCGGAGAATTCGACGATCTGGATGTCGAGGCCCTTCTTGGCGGCGATCGGCTTCACCGCCTCCATGACCTGCGCATGCGGTCCCGGGGTGACGCCTACCTTGATGGTTTCGGCGTGGGCAGTGCCGGCAAGCGCGAGCACCGTAAATGCGGACAGAGCGAGATGACGTAGCGACATGATCGGTTCCTAGTGAGTGAGTCTGGTTTATCGAGAGCGGAGACCGCTCATGAGTTGCGGTTGCGCTTGTCGAGGCGGCGCGAGATGAGATCGCCGAGGCTCTGCACGCCCTGCACCAGCACGATCAGCACGATGACGACGGTTGCCATCACCTCCGGCATGAAGCGCTGGTAGCCGTAGCGGATGCCGAGATCGCCGAGCCCGCCGCCGCCGACTGCGCCGACCATGGCCGAATAGCCGATCAGGCTGACCGTCGCGAGCGTCAGAGCCAGCGTTACCGCCGGCAGCGCTTCCGGCAGCAGCACCTTCTGCACGATCTGCAAGGGGCTCGCGCCAAAGGCGCGCGCGGCTTCCACCAGGCCCTGATCGACTTCGCGGATCGCGCCTTCGATGACACGGGCAATGAACGGGATCGCAGCGATGGTCAGCGGCACCACGGCGGCGCGGGTGCCGATCGAGGTGCCCGCAATCAGGCGCGTCAGCGGCACGATGGCAACGACGAGGATGATGAACGGCGTCGAGCGCGTCGCGTTGACGACGAGGCCGAGCAGACGATTGGCGGTCGGCGCCGGAAACAATTCGTTGGCGCGGCTGGTGGCCAGGAAAATTCCGAGCGGCAGGCCGAACAGCGTTCCGAACACCCCGGCCAGCGCCACCATGGTGAGGGTGTCGAGCGTCGACCAGGCAATCAACTGCAAGAGTTCAGGCGACATAGCCGAGGTGCTCCACGGTGTTGCGGCTCTGCGTCAATTCGCCGATCAGTTTGCCGAGCAGATCCGGATCGGCTGCGACCGAGACAATCAGCGTGCCGAATGGATGACCGGCGACGGTTTCGACCTGGCCGTGCAGGATGTTGAAATCGACGCCGTAGCCGCGCGTCAGCCGCGACAGCACCGGCTGATCCGCGTCGGCGCCGGTGAAGGCGATGCGCAGCACCGCGCTGCGGCCTGGCTGGTAGTCGGGCTTCAGCTTGTCGCGCAGCCAATCCGGCACATTGCCGCCGGTGACCGAGCCGACGAACTTCTTCGTGGTTTCGTGGCGCGGGTTGGCGAAAATCTCGTAGGTGGTGCCCTGCTCGACGATGCGTCCGCCTTCCATCACGGCGACGCGGTCCGCGAGCTTTTTCACCACCGACATCTCGTGGGTGATGAACAGGATGGTCAGGTTGAGCTCGGCATTGATCTGCTTCAGCAGCGTCAGGATCTGGCTGGTGGTTTCCGGATCGAGCGCCGAGGTGGCTTCATCCGACAGCAGCACTTTTGGCTTGGTGGCGAGCGCACGCGCAATGCCGACGCGCTGCTTCTGGCCGCCGGAGAGTTCGGCCGGATAGCGGTCGCGCTTGTCTGACAGTCCGACCATGTCGAGCAACGGCTCGACGATGCCCGGGATGTCCTTGCGGACATAGCCGGCTATCTCGAGCGGCAGCGCGATGTTGTCGAAGGCGGTGCGCGACGACAGCAGGTTGAAATGCTGGAAGATCATCCCGATCGAACGCCGCGCCTGCCGCAGCGCGCGCTCATCGAGCGCACCGATGTCGAGGCCGTCGACATGGACATGGCCTGTGGTCGGCTGCTCCAGGCCGTTGATCAATCGGATCAGCGTCGACTTGCCCGCGCCGCTCCTGCCGATCACGCCGACGATAGCGCCCTCGGGGACCTCGAGGTCGATGTTGTCGACCGCAACGACCTCGGCGGATTCGCTGCGCGACGGGAAGATCTTGCTGACGCCATCGAAGGAAATGATGGCACCCCCCTGCGGATCGATGGATGGCACGGGCGCTCCGGTCGGCTTGGGCACGGGAGCGTTCATAGGATGATATTTCTGCGCAGATGTGAAGAACGGGGCCAGCCAGTGTCAGGCCGGCGCCGCGAGGGGCAACCTACTGATTTTGCCGGACATTTCAACCGCACTGCACAAAAGAAGAAATTCATGCGCTGGCGGCGCCCTGGAAGGGACAAGAGCACCGAAAGAGGCGATTTTGCAGCGTTAATAGCCTCCCCCCGTGCCGTTACCGGCGGGCTACGACCCCGGCGTCCAGTTCCAGACGATGTCCCTCACTTGGATCGGCTTCGGGATCAGGCCGAGCTTGAAGAAGCGATCCGCCGTCGCCTGCTGGGTCGCCACCACCTTGTCGGTGACCGGCGTGACCAGGAACAGCGAGCGATTTACCGCCCGCGTCAGCGCTTCGCTATCCACGCCGGTCGCCTCATGAAGGCTTTGCACGATCTCGGGGCGATGCTCGCTCGCCCATTTCGATTCCTGCGCAAAGGTCTGGTTCAGCAGTGCGACGATGTCGGCATGCTTGCCGGTGAAATCGCGGTTGGCGAGGAAGAAGGCGTTGGCTTCATGCACGTCCTTGGCGGAGGCGATGACGCGGACCTTGCCCTTTTCGGCCAGCGCCAGATAAGGATCCCAGATCGTCCAGGCGTCGAGATTGCCGCCGGCGAAGGCCGCGACCGCGTCGGCAGGGCCGAGGGTGACCGGCGTGATGTCGGCGTAGGCAATCCCCGCCTTTTCCAAAGCCGCCACCGTGGTGTTGTGTGCGCTCGAACCTTTGGCGAATCCGATCTTCTTGCCCTTGAGATCGGCGATCGTCTTGATCGGCGAGTTCTCCGGCACGATGATCGCTTCATTGGCGCCGGCGGACGGCAGCGCCGCGACATACAGAAGATTCGCGCGCGCGGCCTGCGCGAAGATCGGCGGCGCGTCGCCGGTATAACCGAAGTCGACATTGCCGGTGTTGATCGCTTCCAGGATCGGCGGCCCGAACTGGAACTCGACCCACTTCACCTCGATGCCGCGCGCCTTCAGCGCATTCTCCAGGGTGCGGCGCTGCTTGACGACGGGAAAGATGCCGGCTTTCTGAAATCCGATCCGAACTTCCTTCAGCTCCTGTGCATCCGCCGGCGATGCGGCGATACCGGCCGAGATCAGCAACGCTGCTGACAGACCGGCGAGGATGGTACGTCGGGATTGAGACATGTGTCTTGCTCCGTGAATGATGGCCAACGCAGCGCAATGGCCGCGACAGGCAAACGCTACGCCCGATCCGCAAGATTGTGCTTTCAAAGGCGGCGGCACCCCCGCAACGTTTTCAATCTGCGAACTGGCCGCCAGAGCAACTTCATCTCTTCAGGCTTTTCTCGCGATCACGCGGCGCCTGAGGTCATAAGCAGCGACGGAGAATGTTTTCGCTGCGCGACCGCTATCTTGCAGCAGGCTTGCATTGTCCTAACAGCAACTACGGTTAGCCGTTCCATTGACTGCAACACGCCGCAGGCTAGCCTCTAAACGTCTGTAAATTCAGATCTCGCCGCCGATTTTCGCGCGCGAAGTTAGTTCACCCGTCCGGAATCACCTTCATGTTCAAGCGTCTCGCCGCCTTTCAACTCGCTGCCATGGCCTCCATCCTGTCGATCCATTTCGCCTGCGCGCAGGCGCCGGTGGCGAACGATACGATCCGGATCGGCTATCAGAAATCCTCGACGCTGACCGCTGTGCTGAAAACCAATGGCGAGTTGGAGAAGGCACTGGCGCCGCTCGGAGTTCGCGTCAGCTGGCACGAATTCTCAAGCGGCCTGCCGCTGCTTGAGGCCATCAATACCGGCAATGTCGATTTCGGCGCCGATGTCGCCGACACCGTGCCGCTGTTCGCGCAGGCCGCCGGCGCGAAACTCGCTTATATCGCCGAGGAGTCCGCCTCGCCCTCGGCGCAGGCAATCCTCGTATCAGCTGAATCTCCGATCAAGACGGTGGCCGATCTCAAAGGCAAGAAGGTCGCGGTCACCAAGGGCGCCGGCAGCCACTTCCTGCTGCTCGCTGCGCTCGGCAAGGCCGGCCTGAGTTTCAAGGATATCTCGCCGGCCTATCTGCCGCCGGCCGATGGCCGCATCGCCTTTGTCGGCGGCAATGTCGATGCCTGGGTGGCATGGGACCCGTTCCTCACCAGTGCGCAGCGCGCGTCCAATGCCCGCGTGCTGACCGACGGCGGCAACGGACTCGCCAGCTACAAGCGCTACTATCTGTCGTCAGCCGCTTACGCCGATCGCCGCGGCGACGTGCTGAACGTGATCTACCGAAAACTCGACGACACCGGCAAATGGGTCAAGGCGCATCCGAAGGACGCCGCGACGTTGCTGGCGGGCCTGTGGGGCATCGATGCCGCCACCGTCGAGGAAGCCAACAGCCACCGCTCCTACCAGGTCGGCGCCGTGACCACGCAGGGCCTGTCCGAGCAGCAACGCATCGCCAACGCCTTCTTCGCCGAAGGCCTGATCCCCGTCAAAGTCGATGCCGCCGACGCCAAGATCTGGGCGCCGAAATAAGCACAGACTGTTCAAGTACCCCCCGAAAGATAAATGAAATGAAGAACGCCCTCCCCGTCATCGCCGCGGCCTTTTTGGCGTTGGTCGCTCTCGGCAGCAAGGATGCAAACGCACAGACCGCGCCAAAAACCGAGATCAAGATCGGCTTCGTGCCCGGGCCCTATATCGACGGCTTCAAGGCCGGCGTCGAACCGGAGCTGAAGAAGAAGGGTTACACGGTCAAGTACTTCGAATTCAGCACCGGACTTGAGGCCAACACCGCGGTGTTCCGGAACGACATCGACGCCAACGTCATGCAGCACACGGTGTTTCTGAACGCCTACAACGAACGTCAGAAGACCGACCTCGCCGGCATCATAGCGGTGCCGACGCCACCGATGGGGCTGTATTCGAAGAAACACGCCAAGGCGTCGGCGGTGAAGGCTGGCATGACGGTGGTGGTGCCGAACGATCCGGTCAATCTGCAGCGGGCGCTGAAGATCCTGCGCGACCTCGGCTGGATCGACATCAAGGACAGCAACCCGGTGGACGTCACCGAACTCGACGTGGTCAAGAATCCGAGCGGCATCAAGATCGTCCCATTGGAGAACGCGC
>JAQGKA010000008.1 GCA_028290355.1 Tardiphaga sp.
TCCTTGGCCTGCCGGGTCTGCGCCGCGGCGAGGCCGCCATCATAGATCGGCGCGGTGACCTGGCCGATGATCGAGGCCTGGTCGGTGCGGAAGGTGCCGAGCGTGGCATCGGACTGGCTGGCGCGGCTGGCGCTGCCCTGCAAGGTGACGGTTGGATAAAGGCTGCTTTCGGCGACATGGATCGTGGTCGAGGCGACATCGACGTCGAAACCGGCGGCGATCACGGCCGGATGGCCCTTGAAGGCGAGGGCGACCGCGTCCTCGCGGCTGCGCGGCAGCAACCGGTCCACCGGTTCGGCCGGGCTGAGCCGGGACGGCGCGTTGCCGATGATCTGCGCATAGGTCGCCTGGCTGATGGCGAGGTTGACCTCGGCGGCGTTGAGGTCGGCCATGCCGCGTGCCAGACGCGCTTCGGCCTGCGACGTGTCGGTCGGGGTCACGTCGCCGGCATTGAGCCGCTTCTGGGCAATGCCCAGGGTTTCCTTCAGCGAAGTGACATTGGTGCGCTGCGCGTCCACCAGCGACTGGTTCGCCAGCACATTGGTATAGGCGGTGACGGCTTCGAGCAGCACGCCCTGTCCGACATTGCGCAGCGCCTCGCGACCGGATTGCACCTGCAATTCGGCGACGCGGACGCTGTTGGCGGTCTTGAAGCCATTGAAAAGCGTCTGCGTCACGGTGACGCCGATGGTCCAGGGTTTTAGCGTGGCACCCTGAATGGTGTTGTCGGGCAGCAGATCCTTCACCGCCTGCAAGCCGACGCCGAGCGTGGCCACGACCTGCGGCCGGTAGCCGGCCATGGCCTGCGGCACGTTCTCGTCGGTGGAGCGCTGCCGGGCCCGTTCGGCGTTCAGCTGCGGATTGGACTGGTAGGCCTTGACCAGGGCTTCCGGGACAGTCTCGGCGCGTGCATCGACCACAGCGAAGGCGCTGCATGTCGTGACGCCCAAGGCGATGCCTGTTCGAAGCACGCGCCTTGCGACGAGGCCAAATCTCCCGTGATGACGAACCATGTTATCCCAAAGCAATCTTCAGACATCTGCCCCCGCCGACGTCGATTGTATGTTTAGAGGGCGTTGCCAGCACAGGCAAACCATCCGGCGATCAACCCGCTCTCTTTGGCGCTTTCCCCACAGGGCATTTAATGCCGCAATTCTCTTGATTGCTCAGGACCCTAAGGGGACTGGTGCAAGGCGGGAATGCGACAATAAACCCGCGTACACACGCCCGCGTGTGTTGCAAGCCGGACACATTTCTGAATAACACGCAACGCGGTGGTCGCGACCTCCTGCGCTGGCCGGCGACTCGCGCGTAGGGTCCCTGTTCGCGCTCCAGATGGAATTCTCATGCCGAAGATGTTCTCCGATCCCGGCGCCATCGCGGAAGAGATCATTCGCGACGTCGGCACCACGCTGGTGGTGGGACTGCCGCTGGGGCTCGGCAAGGCCAACCACATTATCAACGCGCTGTATCGGCGGGCGGCCGCCGACCGCAGTGTCAACCTCACATTCTTCTCCGCGCTGACGCTGGAGAAGCCCAAGCCGTCCAGCGAGCTGGAGAAGCGCTTCATCGATCCGGTGATCGCGCGGCTGTTCGGCGGCTATCCCGACCTCGATTATGCCGCCGCGCTGCATCAAGGCGCGCTGCCTGACAATATCCAGGTGTTCGAATTCTTTTTCCTCGCCGGCAAATGGCTGCGTGTGCCGCCCAGCAGAACTACATTTCCGCGAACTACACCCACGCCGCATCGTACTTGCTGACGCGCGGGCTTAACGTCATCACCCAACTCGTGGCGAAGCGAATTGTCGATGGCGTCGCGCGCTACAGCCTGAGTTGCAACACCGACACCACGCTGGACCTCCTGCGCGCGCGCGCCGAGGGCCGCGCGTCGTTCAAGCTGATCGGGCAAGTCAATTCCGAATTGCCATTCATGCCGGGCCAGGGCGATCTCGCCGGCGATGAATTCAGCGCGGTGCTCGACAGCGTCGAGACCGATTTTCCGCTGTTCGCACCGCCGTCCGAGCCGATCAGCGATACCAAATACGCCATCGGCCTGCATGCCGCGGGCCTGGTCCGCGATGGCGGCACGCTGCAGATCGGAATCGGCCAGGTCGGCGACGCGCTGGCGCAGGGCCTGATCGTGCGCCACCGCGACAATGCGGCGTTTCAGGACATCATGCGGCGACTGGCGCCGACCGCGCCGGTGGTCGAGACGGGCACCTTCACGCGAGGTCTGTACGGCGTCAGCGAAATGCTGTTCGAGGCGTTTCTCGGCCTGATCGACGCCGGCATTCTGAAACGTGAGGTCGATGGCGTCATCCTGCACGGCGCATTCTTCCTCGGGCCGAAATCCTTCTATGCGGCGCTTCGCGCGATGGCGCCGGACCAACTGGCAAAAATCCAGATGATGCCGGTGTCGTTCACCAACGAACTCTATGGCGATGAACCGTCAAAGCGCCGCGCCCGCGTCGATGCGCGCTTCGTCAACAATGCGATGATGACGACGCTGATGGGCGCTGCGATTTCCGACGGCCTCGACGACGGTCAGGTGGTGAGCGGCGTCGGCGGCCAGTATAATTTCGTCGCGCAAGCCTTTGCGCTGCAAGGCGCGCGGTCGATCCTCACGGTGGAAGCGGCGCGGGCCGGCAAAAAGCCCGTCTCCAACATCCGCTGGAGCTACGGTCACGAGACCATCCCGCGGCATCTGCGCGATATCATCGTCACCGAATACGGCGTTGCCGATTTGCGCGGTAAATCCGACGCCGATGTGATTGCGGCGATGCTGTCGGTCGCGGATTCCCGGTTCCAGCCGGAACTGACGAGGCAGGCGAAGGATGCCGGCAAGCTGCCGAAGGGTTTTGAAATTCCCGCCGCGCAGCGCGACAACGCCCCCGAGCGAATCGCTGCGGCGTTGAGGCCCGCGCGCGACGCCGGCCTGCTGCCGGCGTTTCCGTTCGGCAGCGATTTTACGGAGGTCGAGCAGCGCCTGATCCCGGCGCTGCAGATCTTGAGCGCTGCCTTGAGTTCGCCGCAACGATTGGCGGGACTGTTTTGGCAGGGGATGACACACGCTCCCGACGCTTCTGACGAAGTCTGCCTCGCCCGGCTCGGTCTCGACAAACCCGCGACGCTGTCCGACCGCGCCTATCGCGCACTGGTGAGCGGCGCGCTCACGCGCAGCCGCGAAAACTAGCGGTTCTTGTTGACCGGCTTTCGCTTCTCGACGAACGCCGCCATGCCTTCGGAGCGATCCTCCAGCGCGAACGTCGCGTGGAACAGATCGCGCTCGACCTTCAGGCCTTCGGTCAGCGGCGTTTCGAATGCGCGGTTGACCGCGCTCTTGGCCATCGCCGCCACCGGTCGCGACATCGCCGCGATCTTCTCGGCCATCGCAATGGCCTCTTCCATCAACTTGTCGGCGGGCACGATGCGGCTGACGAGGCCGGAACGCTCGGCTTCCGCGGCGTCCATCATCCGGCCGGTGAGGCAGAGATCCATGGCCTTGGATTTGCCGATCGCGCGGGTCAGCCGCTGGGTGCCGCCGATGCCGGGAATGGTGCCCAGGGTGATTTCCGGCTGGCCGAATTTCGCGGTATCCGAAGCGATGATGATGTCGCACATCATCGCCAGTTCGCAGCCGCCGCCGAGCGCATAGCCGCTGACGGCGGCGATGGTCGGCTTGCGGCAGGTGGCGACGCGGTCGCCGCCGATCTCGGTGAAATCGCTGGTGAACATATCGATGAAGCTTTTCGGCTGCATCTCCTTGATGTCGGCGCCGGCCGCGAACGCCTTCTCGCTGCCGGTGACGATGATGCAGCCGACGCTGTCATCCGCTTCGAGTTCGTCGATGGCGATCCTGATTTCGCCGAATACGCCGAAGGAGAGGGCGTTGAGCATCTTCGGACGGTTGAGGCGGAGAATGCCGACGGCGCCGGTGCGCTCGACGATGATGTGTTCGAAGCTGCTCATGTTTCATCCCGCGGATTTTTGCTGCGGCTGCCGGGACCGGCAACCGCGCGCAATCTGCCCGCTGGCGGGACGTGGTTCAAGTGTGGCGATTCAGGCCAAGAGCTTAGGCCAGGAACTTAGGCCATGAACATCCGCGCCGCGGAGGCCATGGTCAGCAGACCGCCGAAGGCAATGAAGACCTTGCCGATCAATGACGTTTGGTCCCATGCGGTATTGTCCCGGCTGGTCACCACCGGCGCGTCGATGGTGGCCCTTGCAAGCGTCAAGGCGGGCTTGTCCTCGCTCAGAGCGCGATCCACTTCGTTGAGCTGATCGGCGGCGACGACCTGGGTATTGGCTTCGGGCTGCGCTGCCGCAGCATCGACCGGCTTGCTGCCCATCAGTTTCAGCATGCTGTCGGCCTGCGTTGCCATGTTGGACATGTCAGTGGGCGTTTCCGCCGGCAGTTGCGCATTGGCATTGGCGATCGAAGCCGGGATTTTCGCGTCGCCGTCCTCGCTCTTCGCGCGGCCTTCATCGACGGCCTTTTCGGACGCTTTTGACGCGGCTTTGTCGGAATTGTGCGATTTCGCGCTCTTCTTCGAGCTGCGATGTTTGGTGTATTTGCTCAATGCAATCGGCTTGTCGGTCGCACTGTCGGCCGTGGCTGCCGGTTCTGGCTCACGCGCGTCGCTCTCCGTCGCGCGCATCGGCCCCGCGATGCACATCCACAGTCCCGCTGCGAGTATCAATGCCGAGCGCCCGCTGGCTTTGGTGTTCATGGCAATCTCCCCGAAATACCCGCGCCCGGATTGCAAAGGAGACTGCGGCCGTGTTCACACCGGGGCAGAAAAAGGGAATTTTTGGTCGAGTCCGGCAAAAACGGGGCAGGGTGTCATGCGTGGCGCCACGGACTCGTCGCGCCACGGCGAAATTCGTTTTGGAATCAAGGAGACGGGTGCCA
>JAQGKA010000590.1 GCA_028290355.1 Tardiphaga sp.
CAGCAGGCCGACGCCGAAAAGCAGCACAAGCGCGGCGGCGCCGAATTCGAGCCCGCGCATCACCAGCGTGCCGCGGCCATCGCTGCCGCCGGACAGGCGGCGGGCAAAGCCCTTGGCGGTGACGGCGACGACGGCGATCGCCGCCACCGTGATCGCGGAGCCCAGGCCCATCACGAAGGTCGCGGCAATGCCGGCCCAGAACACGCCCTGCGCCAGCGCGAACACCAGCACCAGGATGGCACCGGAGCACGGCCGGATACCGACCGCGAAGATCGCGCTGAAGCCGCGCTTCCAGCCGCCGACACCGGCAAGCTGGTCCGGTGTCGGTCCATGGGAATGGCCGCAATGCTCATCATGGACGTGGACGTGGTCGCGGTCACGATGGGAATGATCGTGGTGCGCGTGGTCGTGCACGACAGCCTCGGCATGCGCAACATGAGCATGGGCGTGGCCGTGATCGTGGTGATGATCGTGACCATGGTGGTCGTGGTCGTGATGCACAGCGGCATGCGCCATCGCCGGCGCCAATTGCGGCGTGGAACCGGCCAAAGACGGCCGCAGGACGCGGAAGAAGCCGCGGCCTTTGCTCCAGACCAGCCGGACGCCGAAGGCCGCGATCAGCGCATAGCTGGCGATCTCGACCACCCGCTCGGCGCTGCACATGGTTTTGGCGGTGACGTTGAGCAACCAGGCGCCGATGCCGACGATCAGCACGGCGACCAGCGACTGCATCAACGCCGAGACGAACGACAGAGCGATGCCGCGCCGCGCCGTCTCTTCATTGGCGACCAGATAGGACGAGATCACCGCCTTGCCGTGGCCGGGGCCGGCGGCGTGGAAGATGCCATAGGCGAACGAGATCGCCAGCAGCGTCCACACCGCGCTGCCGTCGGACTTCGCGGCGCGAATGGTGGACGACATCTCGCGGTAGAATTCGGATTGCTTGGTCAGCAGCCAGCCGACGATGCCGCCGACCTGGGCGTCGGGCACGGCGCGCGCGCCGCCGAACGGATTCTGCGCCAGCACCTCATGCAGCGCGCCGTCAGCAATCACGGCAACAGCCAGCAAGGCCGCGCAGCTGCACAGGATACGCCTCGTCGTCATGCGTGCGGTCGTCATGGACAATCTACCGTGATCTTGTTGGCGAACATCGCGCCGTAATTGGAATTCTCGCCGTTCATGAAGGTGTCTTCATTGAGCTTCAGCGCGCCGGCCGCGCCGTCATTGGGGCGCTGGATCGCCATCGTGCAGCTCGCCGGCGCGCCGATCAGACGGACCGGATCCTTCTTCTCCAGGCCGAAATCGACGAAGAAGGTCGGGTCGAACACTTCGAGCGCCAGCTGCCTGGTCTTGAACGGCGTCTTGAATGGCAGCGTGAAATGCAGCACCAGCGCCGCATCCTTGCGTTCGAGATAGTAATCGACGGGATCGAGGAAGCGCTGCTTCTTGCCGTCGGCCTTGGCGAAGGTGAAGAAGCCGAATTCCTTCAGCGACTCGACATTGGTCTGCGCCAGCGGCGCCAGTTCCTCGCGGGTGTAGACGCCCTTGGTTTTCGTCTCCACGCCCTGCAACGCGTAGGTCGAGAACATGTCGTCGAAGGTCCAGCTGTGGCGCACGCCGGTGACCGAGCCATCCGGCGCATAGACCAGCTCGCTCGAAGCGGTGACCCAGACGTGCGGATGTGCCGAGGCTGAAGCGATGCCCCCCGCGAGGGTGACGAGCAGCGTCAGCAGGCCAAGCGCGCGATGCATCAGGCGCGCCACCTCAGGCTGCCTCGGGCGTGTCGAGCAGGCCGCGACGGCGCAAGAGCGCATCTGGCGCAGGTGCCCGGCCGCGGAAGGCGATGTAGGCGGTTTCCGGATCGACCGAACCGCCCGACGAATAGATGTCGTCATGCAGCCGCTTGGCCACCGCCGGATCGAAGATGTTGCCGGCCTCCTCGAAGGCGCCGAAGGCATCGGCATCCATCACCTCGGACCACATGTAGCTGTAATAGCCCGACGCGTAGTGATCGCCGGAGAAGATATGGCCGAACTGGGTCGGCCGGTGCCGCAGCGAGATTTCCGCGGGCATGCCGATCTTCTCCAGCTCCTTGCGCTCGAAGGCCGCGACATCGGTAGAGGCCGAGGCCGGCTGGGTGTGGAATTCGAGGTCGATCAGCGCCGAGGACACGAATTCCACCGTGGCAAAGCCCTGGTTGAATTTTCGCGCGGCGATGAAGCGCTTGAGCAGATCGTCCGGCAGCGGCTCGCCGGTCTCGTAGTGCCGGGCGAACTGCCGGAGCACCTGGGGCTGCTCCTGCCAATGCTCGTAGAGCTGCGACGGTAGCTCGACGAAGTCGGTGAACACCGAGGTGCCCGACAGCGAGGGATAGGTGACATCCGACAGCATGCCGTGCAGGCCGTGGCCGAACTCATGGAACAGGGTGCGGGCGTCGTCCGGCGAGAGCAGCGAGGGCTGGCCATCGGTGCCCTTGGCGAAGTTGCAGACGTTCAGGATCAGCGGCGCGACGTCGCCGTCGAGCTTCTGCTGGTCGCGCAGCGAGGTCATCCAGGCGCCGGAGCGCTTCGAGGGCCGCGCGAAGTAGTCGCCGTAGAACAGCGCTTTGTGCCGCCCCTGGGCGTCCTTGACCTCCCAGACCCGCACGTCCGGATGCCACACCGGGACATCCTTGCGCTCTTCGAAGGTGACACCGAACAGCCGGGTCGCCGTGTCGAAGGCAGCGTCGATCATGTTGTCGAGCGCGAGATAAGGCTTGATCGCGGCGTCGTCGAAATTGGCGCGGCGCTGCCGCAGCTTTTCGGCGTAGTAGCGCCAGTCCCAGGAGGACAGCTTGAAATTGCCGCCCTCTTCCGTCACCAGCTCCTGCAGCGCATCGCGGTCGGCCAGCGCGCGGGCCAGCGCCGGCTTCCAGACCCGCTCCAGCAGGCCGCGCACGGCCTCCGGCGTCTTCGCCATGGAGTCTTCCAGCCGGTAGGCCGCAAACGTCGGGAAGCCGAGCAGCTTGGCGCTCTCCTCGCGCAGCTGCAGGATCTCGACGATTGTCGCGTTGTTATCGTTGTCGTTGCCATTGTCGCCGCGCGCGGTGAAGGCCTTGTAGGCCTTTTCGCGCAGATCGCGCCGCGTCGAGCTCTTCAGGAACGGCTCCATCGAGGAACGCGACGTCGTCACGATCGCCTTGCCGGTCATGCCACGCTCTTCCGCCGCAGCCCTGGCGGCAGCGACAAAGCTCTCCGGCAGGCCGTCGGTGTCGCCGTCGCCGATTTCCATGAACCAGTCCTGCTCGTCGCCGAGCAGATGGTGGCTGAACGCAGTGCCTAGATGGGCGAGGCGCTCGTTGATCTCCGCCATTCGCGTCTTGGCGACCTCGTCGAGGCCGGCGCCGGCGCGGTGGAAGCGGGTGTAGGTGCGCTCCAGCAGTCGCAGCTGCTCCGAGCTGAGACCGAGGCTGGCGCGGTTGTCGTGCAGCGCTGCGATGCGGCCAAACAGCACGGCATTCATCATGATCGGATTCCAGTGCCGGGCCTGGCGCAGCGAAACTTCCTTGTCGATCTCCAGCAGCGCCGGATTGGAATGTGCCGAGACCAGGTCGTAGAACACCGCGGAGACCCGGCTCAGCAGCTTGCCGGAGCGCTCCAGCGCCGTGATCGTATTGGCGAAGTCCGGCGCCGAGGGATCGTTGACGATCGCTGATATCTCGGCGGAATGGTCGAAAAACGCTTGTTCGAACGCCGGCATGAAGTGCTCGGGCACGATCGCGGCGAAGGGCGGCGTCTCGAACGGCGTCTGCCACGCCTGCAGCAGCGGATTGTCCAGTGCGCGCGAGGTGACCGCTGAAGCCGAGGTGGTGTCTGACATCACAAATCCTGATTTGCCGCTCAATATGGGGGGAACCTATACCACGCGATGGGGCTTTTTTAGGCCCTTTAGTGCTTGCCGCAGCAGGCTTTTTCGGAGAGATTGCGGCCCGAAACAGGACCTTGAGACATGACCACTTCCACCGCCTCCCGCCGGATCTACTGGCCCAGCGTCATCACCGTGATCTCGGCGGCGATCCTGATCGGCGCGGAAGTGTTCGGCGCCGCCTTTGCCGGCGGCTGGGCGCTGTCGATCCTGTTCGGCCTCGACACGACCGGCGAACACATCCTGCAGGTGATCCTGTTCCTCGCCGGCACCGCCATCATGGTGGCCTTCATCCGCACCGCGCAGCGCATCGAGCCGTTCACACGTCGCAGCTGAGCTACTTCGTCATGCGCCTGCGCTGACGAGTCCGCTCGATGACAGAACCTCCTGCTGCGCCTGCGTCAAACGCTCACGCTTCCTTAAACTAACTTAACGTCTGTTCATGTTGAGCAGCGTTCAAACGCCCATGTGAGACATTCGCATCACGTGTCGGGGAAAATTTCCCCTCGACCCAAAAAAAATCTTGCGAAGCGGGGTCAAACACCCTAATTGCACTCTTGCCCAATTTCGCACGTGCCTGTGGTCGTGTGTCAGTCGGTAGGTATCCGGACAAGAGGCCGGACAGCCGCCAAGGGACGAAGAAGCCGAGGGTCTCCTGCAAGATTTGCAAGGGGCCAGCATCTCTCTCCAGGGATGCCGTTGAAGGCAACTTTGATCCTTGCAACCGTGACTGGCAGCCGGAGGCGAACCGGCGCACCTCGTTCTCAACGGGGGACGCGACTTAAAGCAACGACGGATCGGGCTTTTTTGGTCTCTGCTGGCTTTCCAACAGCCAGCGCGAATACCGAAGAGGCTTGTCCTTCATTGCCAGGTGTGCGGGCGGGATCACTCCCAACCAATCCACGGCAGCACTTACGGTCTGAGCTTTCGACTTTGCCGCGCCTCCATCGCGCGACTGGGTCCGGAGGCGCTGAACCGACATCATTTTTTGAACGTGACCCGTCGCTGGGC
>JAQGKA010000598.1 GCA_028290355.1 Tardiphaga sp.
GCGGCATTCTCGAACACGCGCTTCAGCGAAGCCCGGTCGATGTCTTCAACCCGGGTAACCGGCCACGCCCACATCGCATCGGGCAGGCACAGCAGCGAGCCCTTGTGCGACATGGTGTCGAAGTGAAAGCCGCCCTTGCCGTAGGCTTCGATCTGCGCGGAGCGCGGAAGATGCGGTGCCTCGGGAGGTACCGGCATCGCTCAGTCCTTCTTCGGCTTGTCCGGCGCGGTGTCACGCGTGGTGCCGACGCCGAGATAGATCAGGATCGGCGCAGCGATGAAGATCGAGGTATAGGTGCCGACCAGCACGACGCCGAACATCATCACCGCGGTGAAGGAGTGGATCGCATTGCCGCCGAACAGCAGCAGCGCCAGCAACGCCAATGTCACCGTGAAATGGGTGATGATCGAACGCGACAGCGTCGAATTGATCGACTCGTTGAGCAATTCCGGCATCGGCATCTTCTTGTAACGCCGCAGCATCTCGCGAATACGGTCGTAGATGACGACGGTATCGTTCAGCGAATAGCCGAGAATGGTCAGCAGCGCCGCGATGCTGGTGAGGTCGAATTCCACCTGCGTCACCGACATGAAGCCGATCGTCAGCACGATGTCGTGGACGTTGGCGATCATCGCGCCGAGCGCGAACTGCCATTCGAACCGGAACCAGAGATAGATCAGGATCGAGAAGATCGCCAGCATCAGCCCGAGCATGCCGTAGGCCAGCAACTCGCTGGAGACGCGCGGCCCGACCACTTCGACGCGACGATACTCGACATTGTCGCCGAGCGCGGCGCGCACCTTCTGCACCGCGTTCTGCTGCGCGGCGTCGCCGCCGGGCTGTTCGGCGACACGGATCAGCACGTCGGCGGGGCCGCCGAACTGCTGCATCTGGATATCGCCGAGGCCGAGCGCGCCCAGCGTGGCGCGCATCGCCGGGATATCGGCGGTGCCGGACTTGGCCTGCACTTCCAGCAGCGTGCCGCCCTTGAAGTCGATGCCGAAATTCAGGCCATGGGTGAAGAACAGCGTGATCGCCACGATCGACAGGACAGCCGAGATCGGAAAGCTGATGCGGCGAAACCGCGTGAAGTCGAACTTGGTATCGTCAGGGACGACGCGCAACGCCGGCAGCCAGCCGAATGCACTGACCACGCTCAGGACGACGATGAGGGCGAACAGCCCGATGAGAACAGTGTGTGTCACAGCCGACTCCGCATTCTCAAATCGGCACGCTGGTCGGCCGCTTCCACCGCACCCAGGCCGCGACGATCAGGCGGGTGAGCGTAAAGGCGGTGAAAACCGTGGTGACGATGCCGATGCCGAGCGTCACGGCAAAGCCGCGCACCGGACCGGTCCCGATATAGAACAGCACCGCAGCAGCGATGAAGGTGGTGATGTTGGAATCCAGGATGGTCGACAGCGCGCGCTTGAAGCCGGCATCGATCGCCGAGATCGCGGTGCGGCCGCCGCGGATTTCCTCGCGGATACGCTCATAGATCAGCACGTTGGAGTCCACCGCGATGCCGACGGTGAGCACGATGCCGGCGATGCCCGGCAGCGTCAGCGTCGCGTTCAGCAGCGACAGCACGCCGAAGATCATCGCGACGTTGATGGCGACCGCGATGTTGGCGAACAGGCCGAACAAACGGTAGGTCAGCAGCATGAAGATGATGACGAGGATCGAGCCGACGTAAGCCGCCAGTTCGCCCTTCTCGATCGAATCCTGGCCGAGGCCGGGACCGACGGTGCGCTCCTCGATGATGGTGAGCGGCGCCGGCAGCGCGCCGGCGCGCAGCAGGATCGAGAGATCGTTGGCGGCCTGCACCGTGAAGCTGCCGGAGATCTGGCCGGAGCCGCCGGTGATCGGTTCGCGGATGACCGGCGCGGAGACCACTTCATTGTCGAGCACAATGGCGAACGGCAAGTTCACGTTCTTCGAGGTGGCGTCGGCGAATTTGCGGGCGCCCGAAGTGTTGAAACGGAAGCTGACGATCGGCTCGTTGGAGCGCTGGTCGAAGCCGGGCTGCGCGTCGGTCAGATCGGCGCCGGAGACCAGCACCTCCTTCTTGACCACATAGGGCACCTTCGGCGACTGCGCGCTCAGCAGCACTTCGGAATCCGGTGGCACCCTGCCCTGGGTCGCCTGGTCGGGCGGAATCGACGAGTCGACCATACGGAAATCGAGCTTCGCGGTCTTGCCGAGCAATTCCTTCAAACGGGTGGGATCCTGCAGGCCGGGGACCTGAACCAGAATGCGGTCGGCGCCCTGGCGCTGGATCAGCGGCTCCACGGTGCCGAGTTCGTTGACGCGGCGTTCGACGATCTGGATCGACTGTTCGACCGACTGGCGGACACGTTCGGTGATCGCGGCTGGCGGCACGGTAAGCCGGATCAGGCCGCCGCCGGCATCTGACACTTCAAGGCTGCGCTGGCCGTTGGAGCCGAGCAAGCCGCCAAGCGGCTGCGACAACTCGCGCAGCTTGCTCAGCGCGGTCGGCAGATCGGTGTCCTTGGTGATGCGGACTTCGACATTGTCGCCGCGGACGCTGAGGCCGGTATAGACGATCTTGGCGTCACGCAGCGTGCGGCGCACGTCGTCGCGAACCTGCTCGAGCTTGTCCTTCTTGACCGAGTTGGAATCGACCTCGAGCAGGATGTGCGAGCCGCCCTGCAGATCGAGACCCAGCACCAGATGGCGCTGCGCCCATTTCGGCCAGGTCTTCACGGTGGCTTCGGGGAAGAAATTCGGAACCGCGCACAGGCAGACGACCAGCGCCGTCAGAATGATCGCCAGCGCCTTCCACCGCGTGAAATACAACATCGAGTTGACCCGTCAGATTCTTGAAATGGCGACGCGCGAACGCGTCAGCTCGCGCTCGACTCGTCCTTGACGGACTCGGCCTTGTCGGCCTTTTCCTTGGCCGGCTCACCCTTGGTGCGCACGCCG
>JAQGKA010000602.1 GCA_028290355.1 Tardiphaga sp.
TGACTGAGAATTAGCGCTTATGGAAAATGTTGAAGCTGCATATTGGACCTATTCGATATGTTTGGCCCAAGATCAGCGATATGCCGACAAACGGCGCGACTTTTCCAGTTCAATCGCAAAGCGAAAAATTCATGAAGGCAAGCAATTGTTGAAGCCGTGGCGGGAGCGGGCCGGGAGCGAATTTACCAGCGAGAAGACCTCCGTCACGGCATCGCGCGGCATGGCGGTGACCAACCATCCGCTGGCCTCGGCTGCTGCCGTTGAAATGATGGCGTCCGGCGGCAACGCCATCGATGCCACTGTCGCGGCGCTGTTCACGCTGACCGTGGTCGAGCCGATGATGGTCGGCATCTTCGGCGGCGGCACGGCGTTGATCCGGCTGGCCGATGGCCGCGAGATCGTCATTGATGGCCTCTCGACGGCGCCGTCATCGGCGAAGCCGGACAGCTATACACCGGTTTCCGACCACTGGCCGAAATACATGGAGACCGAAGGCTGGGCCAACCGGGTCGGACCGAAGGCGGTTGCGGTACCCGGCAACCTGAAAGCTTGGTGCGAGGTCGCGGCGCGGTTCGGGCGGCTGCCGCTTTCGACGCTCATGGAGCCGGCGATCCGTCATGCCGCGCGCGGTTTTATCGTCTCGCCCTACCTCGCCACCTGCATCGCCGATACCGCGTTCGACCTCGCGAACGATCCGGAGATCGCATCGATTTTGTTGCCGGGCGGCAAGCCACTTCAAGCCGGAAGCCTTCTGATTCAGAAAAATTATGCCCAGACCTTGCGCGAGATCGCGCAAGGCGGGCCCGAGGTGCTGTACGGCGGCGACCTTGGCCGCAAGGTCGCCGATTATCTCAAACAGGCAGGTTCGTTCCTGCGCTTCGAAGACCTGGAAAACTACAAGACCGTGCAGCGCGAGCCGGTGCGCGGCACCTACCGCGGCGTTGAGATCGTCGGGCCGCCGCCGCCCTGTTCGGGCGGCGTGCACACCATCCAGATCCTCAACATGCTGGAGGCCTTCGATCGAGCAGAACTCGGCTTCGGCACGCCGGATACGCTGCATCTGGTGCTGGAATGCCTGAAGATCGCGGCGGCCGACCGGCGCGCGGCGACGGCAGACCCGGCCTTTGTCGATGTCCCCATGGCAAAACTGATTTCGAAGGACTATGCGGCGCTGCGCCGCTCCGAGATCAAGCGCGATCGTGCCGTCGTCTTCGAGCAGGGCGTTCTGTCGGTCGAATCCCATAACACGACGCATGTCACCATCGCCGACAGCGAAGGCAACATCGTCACCTCGACGCAGACCATCAACAGCCTGTTCGGCGCCCGCATCATGATCCCCGGCACCGGCATCATTCCCAACAACTACATGCTGCTGTTCGACCCACATCCCGGCCACGCGCTGTCGCTTGCGCCGGGCAAGCGGATCACCAGTGGGATTTCGGCGCTGATCGGCAAGAAGGACGGCAAGCCGATCTTCGCGCTCGGCCTGCCCGGCGCGCACCGGATTCCTGCCTCGGCGATGCAGGCTGTGCTCAACATCGTCGATCACGGCATGACCATTCAGGAGGCCGTCGAGGCGCCTCGCGTCTTTACGCAAGGGGGGGAAGCGGAACTGGAAAAAGGATTTGCTCCAGCCGTTCGGGACAAAGTCGCCGCGCTCGGCCATCCCGTGGTGGCGATGGATCACGTCGCCGGCGGCATGTGCGCCATTGCCTTCGGCGCGGACGGCGCCATGACCGGCGCCGCGTGCTGGCGCGCCGACAGAACGCCGATGGGAATCGGCGGCGGCCTGGCGCGACAGGGCACTTCATTCTTCACCGATCCGCGCGGCGTTGCGGCACGCAAGGCCAGCACGAACGGAAAATCCGATCTCGAAGGGACATCAGCATGACATCGATCACGCGCCGCACCGCGCTGACTCTCTCCGCTGCCGCACTCCTGACGGTGGCGTCGAAATCCTATGCGCAGGAGAAGAAGATCCTGAAGCTGGCGCCGCACGCCGCGCTGCGCATCCTCGATCCCGTGACGACGCCGGCCTATATCACCCGCAACCACGGCTATATGATCTACGACACGCTGTTCTCGATCGACGCGCAGTATCGCCCGCAGCCGCAGATGGTGAAGGAGTGGACAGTCTCCGACGACAAGCTGACCTACACATTCAAGCTGCGCGACGGCCTCGCCTTCCACGACGGCGCGCCGGTCACCGCGGAAGACTGCATCGCCTCGATCACGCGCTGGAGCAAGCGCGACGTCATCGGCGTCCGGCTCGCCGCTGCGATGGCGGGGATGACCGCCGTCGATGACAACACCTTCACTGTCAACCTGAAGCAGCCGTTCGGCCCGATCATTGAGGGCTTCAGCAAGCCAAGCTCGATTCCGCTGTTCATCATGCCGAAGCGCATCGCCGATACGCCGGCGGACAAGGCGCTGACGGACACCACGGGTTCCGGGCCGTTCAAGTTCGTCGCATCCGAATTCCAGCCCGGCGTGCGTTGGGTCTATGAGCGCAACACCGCCTACGTGCCGCGCTCCGAACCGCCGAGCGCGCTGTCGGGCGGCAAGGTCGTAAAGATCGATCGCGTCGAGGCGATCTGGTTTCCGAGCCGGCAGACCGCGGTCAACGCGCTGCAGAAGGGCGAGATCGACATCATCGAAAATCTCAATGCCGACCAGCGCCCGCTGATCGCCAACAACAAGGACATCACCATCACCCGCAAGGCCGGTCCGAACCAGGCCACGGTGCGGATGAACTGGTCGCAGCCGCCGTTCAACAATCTCAAGATCCGCCAGGCGGTGCAGGCCGCGATCGCGCAGCGTGACTACATGGACGCCGCCGTCGGCGATCCCAAGTCCTACGAGTTATGCGGCGCCATGTTCGGCTGCGGCACCATGCTGGAAAGCAACATCGGCGTGGTCGATCGCGGCGAGCCCGATCTCGCCAAGGCCAAGGCCTTGCTGAAGGAGGGCGGCTACAAGGGCGAGAAGGTGGTCATCATCACGCCGGG
>JAQGKA010000622.1 GCA_028290355.1 Tardiphaga sp.
ACATCGCCATCACCAATGGACGACGCTTGACTGCCGCGATCGGGATCATCGCGCCGGCGGAGTGAAACACCTGCAGGCCGGCGCCGAGCGGAAGGCGCTCCTCGAGTTCGCTGAGATATTCCACCGCGATCGGCATCGCCGCGGCGTTGAACACCGTTGACGAGGTCCGCTCGTATTCGCGCGCCTCGGCATTCACCTCATGCGACAGCGACACGTGCGGGACAATGTCTTTCAAGCGTTCCGCCAGCATCTTCTCATGCACCGGATTGGCATAGGCATGCAGCAGCGCCACGGCGACGCTCTGCACGCCGGTCTGCTTCAGCCATACGATCAGGCGATCGATCTCGGCCTCGTCCAGCGCCTTCAGCACCTCTCCTTCGTGGTCGAGCCGCTCGGCCAGCGCGAAGCACAGTTCACGCGGCACCAGCGCTTTCGATTTCGGCGGGGTCTCGAGGCGATACAGATCGCGGCGGCGATACCTGGCGATTTCGAGGACGTCTTCGAATCCCTGCGTCGCGACCAGCGCTACCTTCGGCAGCCGCTCCTCGACGATCGCATTGGTGATGCGCGTGGTGCCATGAATGAAGCGCTTGACCTCGGACTTCTGCAATCCAACGGCTTCGATGGCTTCCAGCATCGCCTGCACCGGCGCATGCGGACGCGACGGCACCTTGGCGATCCGCGTTTCCGCGGTGTCGCGCCGGATGGCGATGATATCCGTGAAGGTACCGCCGATGTCGGTGCCGACTTCCCAAATCTGATCCAAGAGCGTCATTCTTTCTTGCTGCCGCAACAGCTCACTTGCGGCTCAGATCGCGGAAGTCGACCTGGCGGTGGAACCAGTAGGTGTAGCCGTCGAGCTGCGGGACCATCACGGCATCCTGGTTGGCCTGCCACAGCAGCACCATCGGGGTCTCCTTGACGTATTCCGCGATCATCGCCTTGCCCATCTCGTCATACTTGGCCTGGTCCTGTTCGAACCGCGCCTGGTTCGCGAGCGTCATCACGATCTCGTCGTTCCACGAACTGTAATTCCAGCGCTGGTTGCCAGTGAAGAAGTTGCGGAAGAAGTAATCGGTGGTCGGCAGCCAGGCGGTCGAGCCTTCGGTGAAGAACGGCAGCTTCTTGTCGGTGACCTGCGTCGACATCTGTGCATCCGGCAGCTTCTGGATATCGACCTCGATGCCGATCTTGGCCAGCGATTCCTTCAGCAGCACGGCCATCGGCTCGGTGACCGCCGCGGAGCCGACATTGATGCTGAAGGTGGTCTTGAAGCCGTTCGGGAAACCGGCCTCGGCCAGCAGCTGCTTCGCCGCGGCGATATCGGTCTTGACCGGCATCGGCTGCGGGAAGTTGGCGGTCGGTGGCGATGTCCACGACGCGTTGTAGAGCGGAAAGCCGCGCTTGAAGATGGCGGCGCTGAACATGTCGTCATAAGGCAATGCTGCGGCCACGGCCTTGCGGACCTTGACGTTGTCGAACGGCGCCATCTGGGTGTTGAAGGCGATCATGGTGAAGCCGTTCGATTGCGGCGTCGATTCAACCTTGATCTTGCCGCGCGACTGCAGCGACGGCACATCGCTGGCCTGCAGATCGATGGCGATATCGGCGTCGCCTTTCTCGATCAGGTTGGCCCGGGTGGCAGGATCGGGAATGGTCTGCTCGATCACCCGCTTGAAGAATGCGAGCTGGCCACCGCGGCCGCTCTTCCAGTCGTCGTTACGGCGGAGGATCAGCTGCTCGCCCGGCTTGAACGCCTCGACCGTATAGGCGCCTGACCCGGCGGTATTGGTCTTCAGCCATTCCTGCGCCCACGGATCCTCCGAGGTAGCATGCGCCTTGGCCAGCTTGCTGTTGAACATCGGCGCCAGCGGCGTGGCGAGATTGGCGAGCGCCAGGCGGTCCGCCTTGGGCAGCGCGACCGTGATGGTGCGGGCGTCGACGACGGCGAATTGTTCGGGCTTGGTCAGCGATCCCGTGCCGACCTGCCCCGCGGCGATGGACTTGGCGCTGACCGCGCGGTCCAGCGACCACTTGATGTCTTCGGCGGTGACAGGGGTGCCGTCATGCCATTTGGCGTCGCGCAGCTTGAAAGTGATCTTAAGGCCGTCCGGGCTGACTTCGTAGCTCTCGGCGAGTTCGCCGCGAATTTTCGTGCGATCGAACACCCAGACGCCGTTCTCCTTCTTGCGATCGAACGCCACTAGCCGGTCATAGATGCTGGTGGAAACGCCGAACGCCTCACGCGTGGCGCCGGGCGTGGTAGGATCGAGGGTGGGGATGTTGTTGCCGGTCACTTGGCGCAGGGTTTCCGCGCGCGTCTGTGCCTGCGCAATCGCCGGCATGGATGCCAGACACAGCACGCCGCTCATCACCTTCAACCAATGCCCGCGATCAGCCATCATCTGCCTGCTTCCTCTGTTGGTTTCAGCCGTCCTGAATTTGTGACAGGTCATTCGCGCGACGCGATAGAGCCAGAGTTGTCGCAAACCGGTAGGCCAGCCTACCGCAAATGTCGTGGCCCTATTCCGGCGAGGTGACCTGCGTTTTTTCCGTGCAGGCTTGCCTTCGGAAGGTGCATTTTCGCGAGCGCTCGCGACATCGCCCCGGAGCGCGCGCGAAGCGCTCGATCTGCCTCGCAATGCTTCGCTTTGCGCCCGAATGTTTCGTAGGCCGTTTAGCAAATGACGGCGCGGACTGGATCGCGGTACGGATGGTACTGGCTAATTTGAAGGCGTCCAGCGAGTCTGGCGCGTGACCTGACAGTCCGGTCGTATCGCTGATTTATTTTCATCGCCTGCCAAAATGCCCCGCAATCCGGCCAGTTGCAGATGGCTTAGCGGCCGGGCTGGCACCCCAGGCAGCCGGCGATTTTCGCGATCAGCCGCGCGGCGTCTTCCGCGTTCAGCCGCCCATAGCCGAACACCAATCCCTGCCGTGTCGCCTGCTCCAGATAATTCTGCGACAGCGGCTGAACGTGAATCCCGGCGCGTTTCAAGGCCCTCGCGGCCTCCTCGTCGCTCATCCGCGCCTTCAACCGCTCGGTGAAGAAAGCGACGAGATGCAGCCCCGTCGCCGCGGGCGATACGCTGAGATCGTCGGGCATCAGCGCTGTGATCGCGTCCATCAGGGCCTTTTGCCTGATCGCGTAGACCTTCCGCATTCGCCGCAGGTGCCTCAGCAGGTGGCCTTCCCGCATGAACTCCGCCAGCGCCAGTTGACCGATTCCAGAACTGTGAACGTCGATGCGCGCACGGCCTTTCGTGAAGGCATCGACGAAACGCTCGGGCGCAACGACGTAACCGAGGCGCAGGCTCGGCATTATGATCTTGGAGAAGGTGCCAAGATAGATCACGCGCTGCTCGCGATCGAGCGACCGCAGCGAGGCGATCATGCTGTCCTGATGCCTGAACTCCGAATTGTAGTCGTCCTCGACGATCCAGACGTTGTTCTTGTTGGCCCAGTCCAGCAACTCCAGCCGACGCTCCAGTCCCATGCTCACGCCAAGCGGATACTGGTGGGATGGCGTGACCACGATCAGTCTGGCGTTGGGCGCGCGCCTGATCCCTTCGGATACGCACAGGCCCTTGTCGTCGACCGGGATGGGAACGAGCTTCGCACCGGCGGCCGTCAAGGCCCATCGCGCCTCGACAAAGCCGGGCTCTTCCACCCACACTTCGTCGCCCGGATCGAGAATCATCCGGCTGATCAGGTCGAGCGCACTGGAGGTGCCCGATGTCACGACGACCTCATTCGGCGTGCAAACCAGGCCGCGGACCGAGCCGAGAAAATTTGCGATCTCCTGGCGAAGCGCGGAATGTCCGGCGGCCGGAAGGTCGAGGCATTCGACGTTCTTCGGATTCTGCCAGGTCTGGCGCAGCAGCCGCGCCCATTCCTTGAACGGAAAGCTTGAAATATCCGGCGCGCCTGGGCTGAATTCGGACTTCCAGTTGGTGTCGTATTCGAAGGCGAGCAGGGATTGCCAACGCCGCGACATGTGCCCGGCGTCAGGCGCCGCCAGCACCTGATCGATGGACGTTGGAATAGCCAGACCCGCCCCGGCCTGCGTCTGATTGACCGACGCGACGGTCACGCCACCGCGCGGAGTCGATTCCAGATAGCCCTCCGCGTAGAGCAGCTCCCAGGCGGTCAGAACAACCGTTCTCGAGCAGCCCAGTTCGCGGGCGATCTCCCTTGAGCCCAGGAACTGGGTGCCCGCCGGGAAGATTCCGCGCAGGATGCCGTTGCGCATGTGAGCGGCGATCTGCTGGTGGAGCGCAATCGCGGACGTGCGTTCGAGATGCATTCCGGCGATGGAAATGCGTTGTCGTGAATGCGGCCTTTGTCCATTTGCGGCGGACTTTGCTTTCCCGATAACCAACTGAAAACCTGCGACCTTAGGCACTGTTGCCAGACGATCCTGACCGGCGAACAAATAGCAGGTTCGCGATCTATTCCGAATAATGAAAATTTGGGCGCCCGTCGGCGAAATCGGCGGTTTGACGCCCATGCCGGTCGCCAATTTTGAGACTCAACCGACCGAACGTTAACGATGGTGAAGTCCTTTGGAAGCCAACGTGCATCTCAAAGGGTATGCTCCCTGGGCGGACGACACCAACACAACGCGGCATCATGATGCAAGTATCGCAAAGCGGGAAAGCGCAGACTTTGGCTCCGCCAAGCGATCGGGCGCGGAAGGTCTGGATCGATTTTGCCCGGGGCATTGGCGTGATCCTGGTCGTGTACGGCCATGTGCTGGGTGGCCTCGTGCGGGCGGACCTCTTCCCGCAAGGGGCCCTGGCGAGCTGGATGGATTACACGCTCTACACCTTCCATATGCCGCTGTTCTTTTTTCTCGCCGGGCTGAATGTGCAACACAGCCTGCGCCGCGGTCCGAAACCGTTCCTGTTCAGCAAGGGCTGGACGATCGCCTACCCCTACGTGCTGTGGTCGCTGGTTCAGGGCGGCATCATCATGCTGCTCTCGCGTGATGCCAACATCCCGATCTACCCAAGCGACCTGGCGGCGATCTGGTACCGGCCGATCGGACAGTTCTGGTTCCTGTATGCGCTGATGATCTGCCACGTGCTGGCTGTGCTGCTGCCCAACAGAACCGCGATGATCGCCGTGGCGGCCATCGGCTTAGCCGCCTTCATGCTGTTGCCGGTCCGGCCTGACCTGTCCCTCACCTTGCATCACCTGCCGTTTTATGTGGTCGGGCTTTACGCGACCCGATCCGTGATGGCGTGGCAGCCCCGGGGCGGGACGGGCTGGACAACGCTGATGCTGATTGCTCTGGCATTTGCCGCAGCGGTTGCCCTGGGCGGCAACATTTCCGGCATGGATGCGCTCGGGCTTGCGTCGCTTCCGGCTTGCGTTCTGGGAATCGCCGGCGTGGTCGTGGTGTGCAAACTGCTCGCCGAGGCGCGGCACCGCTGGCTGGCGGCCGTAGGCCTGATGTCGATGACGATCTATGTGCTGCACATCCTTGCAGGATCAGGGATACGGATCGTCATGCTCAAGCTGCACGTGCCGCCGCTGCCATGGGTCTATCTTCTCGCCGGAACGGCCGCCGGGGTTATGCTTCCGATGCTGGCGCATGCTGTTTTGCAGCGCTTGAACCTGTTGGCGCCGCTGGGGCTCGCTCCGCTTCCTTCGCGTCAGCCCGCTTCAGCTGTGCCATTTGGTGAAGTTGCAGCCTCGGATTGAGCGGCGGCTCACGCTTGCTGCAAAGGGATCGCAAGCTCAGGGACATGCTCCACAGTCTGATCCCGGGGACAGGCCATGGCGACAAGCATCCAGAACAACGCAGACACCTCGCCGGAGGCGATGCTGGTCAGCGGCATCTGGATCAGGATTGCGCCAAAAGCCAGTGCACCGAGAATAACCCCCTCCCGCGTGGGGTTGCGCCAGGCCGCGGAGGTCGCCCAGAAACCGGCCCACATATAGGCAGCGAGACACAGCAATCCGACGGGGATGCCCATCGTGAGCCAGCAGGCAATGATCTGACCGTCAACCGGCATAGCCCCCGCGACGCCCACATCCGTGACGCTAAAGCCCGAACCTGTCACCATGCTGCCAGGCATATTCCAGAGCGTGACAAATTCCTCCAGCCGCTCGCCACCGCTGCCGTCGTCGGCACCGCTTCCGAGCGACTGCAGCCGGTCGATGATGACCTCGCCAAAGGGCGTGAACATCACCGCAGCGACGGCGGCGCCGGCAATGCCAAGGCCCGTTGTCAGCGCCCGCTTTCGCGTCGACTGGAACATCATGCAAAACAGCAGGCCTAGCGCCAACGCGATCCAGGCTGTCCGGTAAAGCGACAGCAGCAATCCCAGCGCCGCAGGGACCATGGCCGCCAACGACTGCCAGCCGGGCCGCAGGAAGCCGACCAGCAGCAACCCCGTTGCCGTGAATGTCGCGTAGCTGGCGGGGCCATTCATCGTGCTGAACACCCGCACGAGATAAGGCTTGGGAAGTCCGGCCGAGGTGATGCTGGCATAATTCATCCAGTACTGGTCCCAAGGCTGCGGATCGACGTATTGCCAAATTCCGTACAGCCCGGTCAAAGGCAGGATGACCAGGAACGCGCGGGCCGCGGCGTTAACGAGCTCTCCGCTGGAGTCCGATCGTTGTTGCAAGGCGACCGCGTACAAGACGGGGGCGGCCCATTTCAGCACGCCGTTTGCCGCATTGAACCAGTCATCCTGAAACATCGACAGCGCCGCGCCGTAGGCCACGCAGCCCAACACAATGGCTGGCGGCACCAGCCAGGGATTGCGCGACCGCCCCGACGACAACAGCCCCCACAGGTCCGGCACCGGCACCAGGATAAACAGCAGGGGCCCGATCAGCATAATGCTCGACTGGTCAAAGCCGACCGTGACATCGACCAGACGACGCACAAACGGCGCGAAGGCGAACAAGGCGATCGCGGACTGGACATGCGCCGCCGCACTTTTGCGCCACGCAAACCATCCAGCCATGACGCAACCCAGCACGAAAACAGGCCGGACCAGTCCGCCGAGCGCAGGACCGATCATGGCTGTCGCGACGAGCAGCAGCACGACGGGCCACCACCCGGCAGAAATAACGCTGGCAGTCCAGGATCTGAGTCGGCCTTGATTCATAAAAGCAGACTATATCGATCTGCAGATGCAAAGAAGCCCGCCTCGATCGGCTGCGCGGCTTATGTCCACCAATCTGCCGTCGATCAATATTGCGATGGCCGCTGTTTGCACGCTAGATGCGCCGATAACCGATGAGAGACTAGGAATATGACGCCACTCTCCTATTTTACTGCCGCGGCTGTCTCACTCTTCGTTTCCGGTTTTATCCTGTCTGACACCTCAGCCCAGGTGTTGCCCGAACGTAACGCCTGCCTGCCGACAACATCCGCGAAGTCGCGAGATGCCAATTGCGTTCAATGCAATGCGGGACCGATTTCGACCCAAGCGAGTTTCATCAGGCTTGTCGAGCAAGTCCGCTCCCGGAAAGAAGCTTACGATGACGTCGATCGCCGCATCGACGCGGCGAGCAATAACCCGGAGGTCGTCGATCTTCTCAAGGGACGGACCCTTGCCCGCGCGCTGTATGGCTCAGACGCGGATTTCATCGCAGGCGGAAACGCCTCCCGGTGCCTGCAGCCGGACAATCAAGCCGCGCTCAGCCGAGCGGTGGCGTTCCCGTGCGACAAGATTCCCCGGGAAGGTCTGGCGGTTCTGCTCACCGCCGGCCAATCCAACATTTCCAACACCGGCGCCCCGGATCAGAACACCAAGCAGCTGTACCAACCGCATAACGTATTTTACAATTTCAATCGCTTTGACGGAAAATGCTACATCGCCCGCAACCCGGCGCTGGGAACGCCAGGCGATGGAGAGAACGTTGCGGTGCGCCTCGGCGACGATCTGATCGACCGCAAGATTTACAAGAACGTTCTGATCGCCCCCATCGCGATCGGCGGAACCTACCTCGAAGAATGGCGCCCGCGCGGCGGCAAGTACTTCGAAATTGTGCTCGCCGCTATCGCCGGCTTGCGCGACTACAATCTCGAACCGACCGCCATTCTTTGGCACCAGGGCGAATTTAACGCGTTAGCCTTTGCGACCAACGGCGCCGAGGACGGAACGAAACTGAACGTTACCACGCCCATGAAGGAGGCCGGCCGGCTTTCCTATATCCGGAATTATCTGGAAATCATTGCCGGAATCCGCGCGGCTGACGTCGGGGCTCCCATTTTCATCGCTACGGCCACGCTATGCGGAGCAGGTCCGGACGAGATCATTCGATCGGCGCAAGCGAGTGTCCCGAACCCGTCGCTCGGCGTCTATCCAGGTCCCGACACGGATCTGATCGGCGTATCCATGAGACCCGACCGCTGTCACATGACCCACACCGGCACCGATCAGCACGCCAGGATGTGGGCAGATCGTCTTGCAGACTATTCAGCATCTCATTCTGGAAGGCGGCCCTAGATCGGGTGCGCCACAAGCGGATCATTGAGTTGCATGGACATCACGGGGCGCCGCGCTGCCCAACATCGCAGGAGACTGGCGCGCCATTCAGAATAAAACCACGAACTCTTATGTCATTGAAATTAATATATAATTTTTGACGCTATTCTGGAATTGTGACACGACCGTTTTCGACGTTGATCAAGTCTCTAGCCAAAGGACGCAGCAAAATCGGCGGCACATTTGATGCCTGCAGATCAGGTGCCTTTCCCGGCTCACCACCACGGGGATTGGTCCGGACAACTTGACTCCGCGGAAGATCAGTCTTCGCGACCAGATGTGCCCACATCATGTCGAGCGCACGAAGATGATACAGCGTTAGCGGCACCATTCGGGTGTCGAAACCTGGCAAGTCCGTGCCAAAATGCTCCGCATTCGTTACTTCAATATAACGGAGTTGCGACCGATTGCCGTCCATCAAGTCATTTAGCCCAACGTAAGGTCGCGAAGAAAAACTGACCGGTACGCGATCGTCACTGCGGCCATGAACAACAATCGTCGGCGTTCCGTTCAGCTTTCCCGAGGCCAGGAATTCGGTAATACCGGATTGAACCCGTTGCGCGGCGGGGGACTTGCCCGCCACGAGATCGCGGATGCACATGGCACCATCAAGATTGAAGTCCTGCCGGCCGGTGCTCGGCGATACGGAGAGCCAACTTCGACGCGGTCCGGTCGGATCGTTGTCGTTAATCACGTCGATCGCTCCAGCAGGCGCTCCTCCTGGCGCGATGGCAAAATTCTGGGCCGCCTGGGCCGCCGGAACCGGAACAGGTCGACCGTCCGCGTCGACGGCGCCGTAGCTGTAGCCACATAACCTGTCGCGGACATCGAAGCGTCCGTGATCATTGGAATACTTCGTGGCCGTTGCATCCGGCGCGACAAAATAGCCGAAGGCATGTCCCACATCTGTTTCCGAATCCCAACCATAAGCGTGCATCCGGTCAAGCGATTCGCCGGCTTGCGCTTCCAGCGTATCGGAAACGAGTAACCCCTTGTCATGCAACGACCGACAGCGGTTGGAGGCGAATGGCACGCGGTCCTTCAGCGGAAGGTCCGGCACCGCGAGCACCGCACAAGGCTGATAAAGATTGCCATAACTGAAATAATCGAGAAGTGTGCGGCCGCTGCCGCGACGCTCGGTCGAGCCGCGCACCACGACGACTCTATCGTCGCTCTGAAGTTGAACTTGCGGCTCCCTGGCCACGACGCCGTCGATCAGATGGGCGGTATCCTTTTCAGCCGCATACAGGATCGCGCCCCCGCCATTTGAGCTTCCGGTCCCGATAACCAAGGTGTTGGCCCGGGTAAAGCCGGAATCCCGCCGGGCAAGTTCGACGAACGCAAATTGAATCGCCCGCAGCACGTCACTGCCCCAGTCTTTCTCGGGATTCTGTTTGGAATGAGCAGCCTTGAACGCCACGCGATGCGGCCACTCGGCGAGGAATGCGCGCCGCGCGGCATCGTCGAGGTCCGCTCGAAAATGAGCACGGCCTCCGGCATCCGAGACAGACAGCTGCCGTCCATCGAGCAGATTGACGGTGTCCGGCTCAAGCAGATGGAAGCCGTTGCCATGCCCTTTATCCGTATAAACGACGGCGCAGCGGTGCCGCAGCCCCCAGAACCCGAAATCGACGACGTCACGGAACAGACTGGATGAGCCGTTGACGGGAATCGCGACGAGACAACGGCGATCCGCAGACAGGTCGGCTGGAATCTGCAGCAACATCGCCACGTTCTGGCGACCTGAGCCGTCGTCATCGAATGCGAGAATCTCGTCGCCGGCGATCTTGCCGCCATCCTGATAAATCTCACCGGTCTCCTGGTTCACATTCGGTCCATAGATGCGCCCGAATCCCTGCCCCTTGCTCGCCTTGAAGAACAGCGCCGCGCGCCTTAACTCGGCAGAGGTCGGACGAGTTGCATCAATATAGCCCGGGGGCGAACCAAACATCGCGTCGGCGCCGAGGCCGCCGGTCACCAAGTCGTCTGTCAGACCATCGAAATGCGAGATCGCTCCTTCATGCAACCACGCGGGAAGCATTTCATCCGCCGCAGCGAAGCCCGGCTGAGCAGCAAGCGCGCAAGCCAAAGCCAGCGAGATCATGCGAACCATCATGGCGTCATCTCCGCATCCGACTTGGGGAAATGAGGTGCCTGAGGCAGGTCGAGGTCCAGCAGCGCCGAACTCAGGCTCTTGCCGTGCGCATCGAGGGCGAGCGACCGCGTGACGCCGCCGCCCAGCGCTTCCTTCAGGACAAAATTAAGCGCACCGATGGTCGGCATTTCAAAGCGCGTCACGTCGCCGTGCACGATGCCCGCGAACAGCGCCCTGACGCGATCGGCCGTCACCTGCTCGCGCAGGAACTCGTAATTCGCCGGATCAAAGGCGATCACCGAAATGTTCGATGTATTGCCCTTGTCGCCGGTTCGGGAATGGGCGATTTCGCGAAGCTTCATGGCCCTGCTCTCCTTTGGATTCAACGCAAGTAGGCCGGCGACACCAGCGGGCGCGCATAGCGGGGCCCCGGCTTGCACGAGAAGCTGGCTGCGTCGTTCGGGTCGCCGGTGCCGCTGAACCGGGCCTGGCTTGGGTAGGGACAAAGCGGGCGGCTGAAGGCGATGCCATCCTCGCGTTTGTCATTGACGAATTTCGTGGCGACGATGGCCGCAGGAGCTTTGCCGTTCTCGACCCAGTCTTCCAGCGCTTGCTGGGCGTCGAACACGTTGGCTCCTTCGCCGCCCTTGCAGTGCTCCATGCCGGGCACGAGAAACAGCCGATAGTGGTCGGCACTGACGTCGGCGGCAGCCTCCTTCGACTTCGCCTCGAAGACCTGAACCCGCTCGAAGTAGTCGATCGAACCGCGCGGCGGCACCACCGGATCGGCGAGACCGTGGTACTGGATCAGCTTTCCGCCGGCAGCGATAAATTTCGACAGGTCCGGGCTCATGGCGTTGATCGCGGGCGCAAGCCGGTCATCGACTGCCTTCATCCCGGCGTCGAAATCAAAGCCCCTCCAGTCCCAGTTCGGATCATCGAAGGCCCACACCTTCCAGAAATTAGATCGTGCGGGCTTGGCCGCGTCGGCGGGATCCGCCCAGTACAGGCTCCACCCCGGCAAGATTTTGACGACCTGCCCGGAATTCTCGCTGCCCTTAGGCCAGCCGTAATAAATGATCTCGCCGGTTCGCGGATTGCGCGCGCCGCCATACATGGTGGACAGCGCGTCGGCCTGCTCCTGCGTCAGGCAATCGGCAGCGTCGCCGGCTTTGCACAGCAGGTCCTTCGGCTGGAAACTGCAGGTCTCCGGATCTGTCAGGAATTTGTCGGTCGCAAGGCCGGCGTCGCGACCGCGGCACGCCTTGATGACGGCGGCCGAGACCATGGCCAGCTTGGCCGGCGGAATGATCTGCGTCGCGTTGGCGTCCTTGCGGTGATTGGAGACGAACTGCCACAGGAAGCCGGCGTTCTGATGCGTGCGGTTGTTGCCGGGATCGCCGGCGATGATGCCGTCAAAATCCTGCGGATAGCGCTGCGCTTCCATCAGCGCCTGATGTCCGCCGGTCGAACAGCCGGCGAAATACGAGCGTCGCGCCGACTGCCCATAGAAGCTTGCGACGATCGGCTTTGCCGCGACGATCGAGGCGTGCACGGCGCGATGTCCCCAATCGACGATCGCTTCGGGATGGCCGGATGCGAAGCCAGGGTCGTCGCCGCTGTGACCGGTATCCGTTCCGAGAACGGCGTAGCCGCGCTTGAGCTGCTCGGCGAGACTGGCATAGGAAATTTTGGAGCTGTAGCCGCCGTTGCCGAACATCTCGATCTTGCCGTTCCAGCCCGCTTCCGGCGGCCACAGCTCAAGGCCGATGCTGGAGCCGGCCACCGGAGAGATGGTGCCGTGAAGACGGCAGAACGCCGGCATATCCCTCACCTCATCGGCGGGCGACGGCCGATAGGAGCCGGCGGCGACCGCCTGTGCCAAGTCGATGGCGGTATCCTGCACCTTGAGATGCAGAAGTTCATCGCATGGCGCAGCGAATGCGGAATTCGCGATGGCAAATGCCGTTAGGCAGGCGATCGCCGTTGCGGCGAAGTGCCGGACGACCATACGCTGGCTTCGAGGTCCGGCAGGCCGGAGCATTTTTCCGATTGTCATCAAGCACTCCTGCCCGGCAGACCAAGCGTTGTCGCGGTCGCGATGTCACACTTCGAACAGTTGCATCGTCGGCGATGCCAATTCCTTCGGCACCAGCACAGAGGCGACCGCGATGACCTCGCGCGCCGATTTGAAGGCGCCGCCGCCGCCGGCCGGTCCGTTGGTATAGAGCGTCTCAACCTCATTGCCGATCAGCACCGCCTCCGCGAGGCTGTTGGTGCGGCCGACCGCACGGATGCGGACTTCGTAGGGATCATGGCCTTCGGAAAGTTCGCCGCCATGCAGCGCATTCGATCCGATCATGTCGAAACGGGACTCGCTCAGCTGCACGCCGCATAGTTCCAGGCGTTGCCGGACGATATCAAGCGCAAGCTTCGCCCGCGGCAGCGCGCCGGGTCCCGCATAGGACATCTGACCTTCGCCGATATAGCTGTCGATATAGCCGACGGAGGTCTTGAAAGTGGCGGTGGCCGGCCTTCCGGTCGCGCCGGAGATGCTGACCCGGTCAGGCCCAATCTGCCTGACCGTCACCTTCGAGAAATCGGCGACCACGTCGGGCTGGATGTAGTTTGCGGGGTCGTGGACTTCGTACAGCAACTGCTCCTTGCAGGTTGCTTCGGTGACGGCGCCGCCTGATCCTTCGACCTTGGTGATGACGAGGCTGCCATCCTCGCTCACTTCCCCGATCGGAAAGCCGAGGCGCGCCAGTCCGTCAACGTCCTTGAAGCCGGGATCCGCGAAATAACCGCCGGTGATCTGGCCTGCGCATTCCAAGAGATGCCCGACCAGCGCGCCGCGGCCCAGCATGTCCCAGTCATCGCTGGCCCAGCCGAATTCGTGAATCAGCGGCGCCAGAAACAGCGCGGGATCGCCGACCCGTCCGGTGATCACCACGTCCGCGCCGGCCTGCAAGGCCCGCACGATCGGCTCGGCGCCGAGATAGGCATTCGCCGAAAGCACCCGGTTGCCGAGATCAGCGACGCTTCCTTCGATTTCCAGAAAGGAAAAGTTGCCCTGCTTGCAGACTTCCAGCACGTCGTCGCCCGCGACGGCCGCAATCTTCAGATTTTTGATCCCGAGCTCTTTTGCGATCTTTACCGTCTTTTTGGCGGCAGCCTCCGGATTGGCTGCTCCCATATTGGTGATGATCTTGATGCCCTTGGCCTTGCAGATCGCCAGCACCGCGCGCATTCGCCGTTCCAGCAGCGGGTCATAGCCGGACTCCGGATTCTTCATCTTCTCCTGCTGAGCCAGCGCGATCGTCCGCTCGGCGAGACATTCGAAGCCGAGATATTGAATGTCGCCCTTTTCGGCGAGTTCGATCGCCGGCTCGATCCTGTCGCCCGAGTAGCCCGCTCCGGAGCCGATTCTGATGGTTCTCATGCGTTCGCCTCGATGTTCACAGCGGGAAGACGCCAATGATAACGCAGGTAATGGTCATGACCACCGATGCGCCGAGCAGGAAGGGAAAGGTGAATTTCTGATGGTCGCCAAGATCGATCCCCGTAAGGCCGACAATCAGAAAGGTCGCCGGCGTCAACGGGCTGATCGGAAAGCCGGTGGTCATCTGGCCGAGCAATGCGGCTTGCGCAAACTGGACGGACGGAACGCCCAGCTGTTTGCCGACTTCGGCAACGACGGGAAGTACACCGAAATAGAAGGAGTCCGGATCGAACAGAAGGCTGAGCGGCATCGAGATCAGTCCGAGCCCAAAGGGAATGTGTTGGGCCATGTCCGCCGGCACGAAGGTCACAGCGGCCTGGGCCATCGCCTTGAGCATGCCAGATCCCTGCATGATGCCGGTGAAGACGCCAGCGGCCAGCAGGATGCTTGCCATCATCAAGGCCGCCTTGGCATGAGCATCCACCCGCTTGCGCTGCATGTCGACGTTTGGATAGTTGATCAGCAGCGCTATGCAGGTTCCGACCATGAACATGATGGCTGGCGGAATCTTTTCACCCATCCATACCATGGTGCCCAGCAGGACTACTGTCAGCACCAGATTGATCCAAAAGTTGTTCGGACGCCGCAGCGCCAACTCTTCCTCACTCAGCTTGCGCTTCGCGACCACGGTGTCGGTCTGCGAGCCGGTGAGGCCGAGTCGCTTCTCCTCACGCCGTCCCAGCAGATAGGCCGCCGTGAAAATGAACACCAGGCCGACAAGCTGCACGCCGATCAGCGGATTGAAGATGTCCGAAATTGGAAGCTTCAGCGCCGCCGAAGCGCGGATCATCGGGCCAGTCCAAGGCAGGAAATTGACGCCGGCGGCCATCGCCACGGCGCAGGCAAGAATCCGCTTGTCGATTCCAAGCCGATCGTAGAGCGGGAGCATCGCCGGAATGGTGATCAGGAATGTGACCGCGCCGGAACCGTCGAGATGGATCAGCAGCGCCAGCAACGTAGTGCCCATGACGATGCGAGTCGGCCGTGTGCCGACGGTGCGCAGGATCCGGTCGATGATTGGATCGAGCATCCCCGCGTCGGTGACGACGCCGAAAAATAGAATGGCAAACACGAACATGCCGACGACCGGCGCCAGGCTCTTGAGGCCATCGACAACGAACTTGCTGGTGTCGAAGCCGAAGCCGCCGATCAGGGAGGCGATCACCGGGATCAGGATCAGGGCGATGAGCGGCGACATTCTTTTGGTGAGAATGACCGCGAGAAGCACGACGACCGTGCAGAGGCCGAGAATGGCCAACATTGTATTCCTCCCGGACGTATTTTTCTTGTGGTGGCGGCGTCGGCTCGCGTTCAGATTTGAAGTGAACGCCGACATTCGCTGGACGGCCGCAATCAGCGTCCATGCCCGGCAATTTTACAATTGCAATGTTCCGATCGCAGTCATAACGTTACCCTATGGATGTCAACATGCGCCAGGTGCGGGCCTTCGTTTCCGTCGCCCAACTCAAGAGCTTCACGCGGGCCGCGACGCTGCTACATATCTCGCAGCCGGCACTGACCGTGCAGATTCACAAGCTGGAGGCGATTCTGGCGGTGCGTCTGCTGGATCGAAATAGCCGAACGGTCGAGATCACCCGCGTCGGACGCGATTTGCTTCCGGTCTTCCAGCGCATCCTCCGCGAGCTTGATGCGGTCATCGTCGATACACGTGCACTTGCAAATCAGAAGCACGGCGTGGTCCGTATTGCGGCTCTGCCGTCCTTCGCCGCAGGCCCGCTCCCCGCGCTGATTTCGAGATTTCGCCGCGCCCATCCCGGCATGTCGTTTGTCGTCAAGGATGCGATTGCGAGCAGGGTGACCGCGAGCGTTCGTTCCGAAGAGGTCGATATCGGAGTCACCGGCGGCGACGCGCCGGGGGACGATCTCGAAATCATGCGCCGTTCGCACGATCAGATGCTTGCCGTGTTTCCCGCGCAGCATCCCTTCAACCGCAAGCGCAAGATCACGCTGAAAGACCTTTCGGAGCATCCTCTGGTACTGATGGATTCGGAGACCAGCGTGCGGGCTATCGTCGATGCGGCCTTTGTCGCCGCAGGCCTTCTCGCAGTCCCAGCCTGTGAGGCCACTTACATGATGACGGCCGTCGGAATGGTGAAAGCGGGGCTTGGCGTCACGGTGCTGCCGGCTTCCGCCAAGGAGATCAGGGCCGAGCCGACCCTGAAATCGCGACCGATCGACGATCCCGCATTTCGACGGTCGGTCCTCGTCATCAAGAAAAGGAGCCGCACTTTGCCGCCGGCAGCTTTGTTGTTTCTCGAAGATATTCTGGCAGCGCTCGAGTGAGCCGCTATCTGCGCCATCCCGTGGCGCGCTCAGTAAGGGCAGATGAAGTCAACGTCGTAACGTCAGGGGAGCTACCTGACGCGGAATAAATCCCGATTGCTGCCGGAGTTCGCAGCTTTATTCCGAATGGTGGCAATTTGGCGCGCCACTCAGAATAAGACTACGAACTCATATCTCATTGAAATGGCAATATAATTTTCGCACCGCCGAAATGGCAGCATCCGGTCTCGCAGTTCTTGGACGATACGTTGGGGTTTCCTGTTCTGCCGAGCAGTTCCTCGGCGGCTCACAGCGTCGAGCGGAGGTTTAGGCGCTAAACGCGCGCGGCGGCCAGCTTGCCCGAAGGCGCGCTGTGCTCGCTGCGGATGGCGGTTACCACCCCGTCACTGCACGGTCACGGATAGCCTGGGCACCCGACAAGATGCCGCGGTGGAGCGCACGACCAGCCGGTGACAAATCTCGGCCAGCCCGTTTGATCAGATAAAGATCTCGTTCGATGACGGGGGCGACCAATTTGCGGAACGTCAGCACCGGATGGTCGGCCGCCGGCCAGGCGAGGCTCGGCAAAGGAGCGACGCCAACACCGGCCTCGACCATCGCGAGCAGGGTCGCCGGATGCTCCGCCTCGTGCAGCGGATCGCGTCGGCCGATCTCGGCGAGACCGCGCTCCATCTCCAGCCTGATGCCGGTGCCCATCGCCATGGCGATCAGGCCGGCCGCGACGCCGTCTTCCCAGCTTACCGAGGCTTGAGATGCGAGCGGATGATCGCGCCGCATGACCAGCGCGAAGCTGTCGGTCAATATTCGCGTCGCATCGAGATCGGGATCTTCACCGGGCACGTTGGCGATCCCGAGTTCGGCGTCGCCGCTGCGCAATCCGGCGATGATCTGATGCCGAGAGATCTCCTTGAGTGTCACGCTCACCATCGGATGTTCGCGCTGGAAATTCGCCAGCACGACCGGCATGAGGCGCAGGGCGACCGACGGGACGCAGGCGACCGTGACATGGCCGCGCCGGTGTTCACGCAGATCGCGCAGGTCCTGAAGCTGGTGATCGAGATCGGCCAGCAAACGCTGGATCCCGGGCAGAAAATCGGCGCCGACCTTGCTGAGCTGAACGCTGCGCGTGGTGCGATCGAGAAGCCGGACCTGCAGTTCGTCCTCCAGCTGTCGAACGGATTGACTGAGTGCGGACTGCGACATGCCTAGCGATCGCGCTGCGCGGCTGAAGCTGCCGGTCTGTACAACCGCCACGAAGGCCTGGAGCTGCCGCAAGTCCACATTCATAAGCATTACAAATAAATATATCTGTTTTTTCTGCCTTGTTAATAAAAATGACGAATGCCAGAATTTTATGCGCTGGCGACATCTGGCTAAAATTGATGCAACCAGCGCGTGAGGCGACATCGGCAACCTGCGGCGAAGGGACAAAGACGTGATCGACAGGCGTAACCTCTTGAAATATTCGCTCCTCGGTGCCGCTGCGGCGCCTTTCGGTGGTTTGGCAAATCCGGCCTTCGCCGCCGACAGCAAGGTTGTGGTGTCGGAAGCCATCCGGCTCGGGATGTACGCGTCGCTCTATGTCGCCGCCGACAAGGGGCTGTTCGCCAAGCATGGCCTCGATGCAGAAGTCTCGACCGCCGGAGGCATCGCCTTGCCCGTGCCAATCCTCCTCTCTGGACGCGGCCAGATCGGCGTGACCAGTCCCGGTATGTCGGTCAACGCAACGCGCGAGGGCGGCAAGGTCAAGAACATCGCCAAAATCGTCGGCGGCGTTTCGATGTGGGGCATGACGCGGCCAGACAGCAAGATCAAGACGATCGAGGATCTGCGCGGCAAGACGATCGCGACATTCAAATTCCCCTCCTCCACGATTCAGGTGCCGACCTATGCGATGAAGACCATTGGCAAGTTCGATCCCAAGGAAGCCGGCGTCACCTTCCTTGAACTGCCGCCCGGCGCGCAGGCCGCCGCCGTCAAGGACGGGCGCGCCGATATCGCCACCGCCTTCGAATGGGACATCAGCATCGGCGCCGAACAATTCGGCCTCGTGCCCGCGCTGTCCTTCGCTGACGTGCTGGGTCCATTGTGTTTCACGACCGCCATGGCGACCGAAGAGTTCATCGCATCCAACCCCGCCACCGTGCAGGGCTTCTGCAATGCAATTGCCGAGGCGCAGAAGATGATGCACCAGAGCAACGCCGTGTTCACCGACGTCGCTGAAAAGTTTTTCCCGAAAGTTTCGCCGTCCGTTGTCGCCAGCGCAACCAAGAATTTCTTCGGCAGCAAGACCGCGATTCCGAAGAATCCAACGATCTCGGCTGAGGAATGGGAGCGTGCGATGCAGCTCGAACAGGGCGGCGGTGCCGTCTCGACGACATTGCCTTACGCGCAGATGGTGGAGAACAGCTTCGCCACGAAGGCGACCAAGGAATTTGGATTGGCCTGATGTCTGTATCGACGAGTTATCTACCTGAACGGCGTTACGTCACGCTGCCCGCCCGTCCCGAGCCGTTGCGGCTTGCCGTCGAGGAGACGGCCATCGTCGTCGTCGACATGCAGAACGCTTACGCGTCGCCGAAAGGTTATCTCGATCTAGCGGGATTCGACATTTCAGGCGCGAAGGCAGCGATCACTGCGATCAAGGAGACGGTGGAGGTCGCCCGCGAGGCCGGCGTGACGGTGGTCTATTTCCAGAACGGCTGGGACAAGGATTATGTCGAAGCCGGCGGGCCGGGCTCGCCGAACTGGCACAAATCGAATGCGCTGAAGACGATGCGCAAGCAACCCGACCTGCAGGGCAGCCTGCTCGCCAAGGGCGGCTGGGACTATGCACTGGTGGATGAATTGCAGCCGAAGCCCGGCGATATCGTGGTGCCGAAGCCGCGCTACAGCGGCTTCTTCAACAGCCAGTTCGACAGCATCTTGCGCGCCCGCGGCATCCGTAATCTCGTGTTCTGCGGCATCGCCACCAATGTCTGCGTGGAATCGACGCTGCGCGACGGATTCCACCTCGAATATTTCGGCGTGATGCTTGAAGACGCAACGCATCAGGCCGGCCCGGACTACGTCCAGAAGGCGTCGGTCTTCAATATCGAAACCTTCTTTGGATGGGTTTCGACAACAGCCGATTTCCGCCGCGCCTTCGCGCAGACGGAAACATCCACAAGCAAATAAGGAAAGTCCATGACCGACCGCACAATCATTCCGCCGGGTACGCATCCGCCGCTCGCGCCCTATTCACCGGGCATGATGGCCGATGGCGTGATCTACGTGTCCGGCACCCTGGCCTTCGACAAGAACAATGACGTCGTTCACGTCGGAGATGCGGCGGCACAGACCCGGCACATTCTCGAGACCATCAAGAACGTTCTGGAAACCGCCGGCGCCACGATGGCCGACGTCACCTTCAACTCGATCTTCGTCACCGACTGGGCCAACTACGGCGCGGTCAACAAGGTCTATGCCGAATATTTCCCGGGCGAGAAGCCGGCGCGTTACTGCATTCAGTGCGGGCTCGTGAAGCCGGATTGCCTGGTCGAGATCGCCTCAATCGCTCACAAGCGGGCCTGACGTGTCAACTCTCGAGGCCACGCAAGCAGGGTCCGGACGAGCCGAGCGGCACACACTGCCGCCGGCTCTGAAGATCGCACTGCTGCAGATCGCGCTGCTCGCAGTGCTGCTCGCTGCGTGGGAACTGGCCATCCGCTTCGGCTGGATTGCCGTCTATCTCTATGGTCGACCGAGCGGCATCTTCGCCAAGGCCGGGATTCTCATCGCAAACGGCGAGTTGCTGCGCGACGCCGCCCTCACCGCCTGGGAAGCCATCGCGGGTTTCCTGCTCGGCACGCTTCTTGGAAGTGCGGTTGGTCTTGCGCTCTGGCTGTTTCCGACCAGCGCCGCGGTGCTGCGCCCCTATCTGATCGCGCTCAATGGCTTGCCAAAGATCGCGCTGGCGCCGCTCATCATCGTGTGGTTCGGCATCGGCATCTCGTCCAAGATCGCCATCGCCGCCATCATCACCTTCATCGTAGCTGTGATCACCGCCCAACAAGGCGCGAAGGAAGTCGATGAAGACCTCGTCAAGCTGATGCGTTCGCTTGGCGCGAGTCGCTGGAAAACCTGGCGCACCGTGATCATCCCCGGCGCGATGCCATGGATTGTGTCCGCCTTCCGGCTCAACGTCGGCTTTGCTCTAATCGGCGCCGTTGTCGGCGAGTACATCGCATCCAAGGAAGGGCTCGGCTACATGATCTACTACGCCGGCGTGCTTTACGACCTTAACTCGGTCTGGGTCGGCATTGCTGCTCTGATGGCGGTGGCGCTGCTGATGTATGGCGCGATCGACATTCTCGAACGCCGCCTTCGCTTCTAGATTTCAACGGAACACACGCAAGATCAGTCATGCCTTATGCAAACCGCGGCGGCGCCGATATCTATTACGAGATTCATGGCAGCGGAACGCCGATCGTGCTGTCCGCCGGCATGGGTGGCAGCGGATCGTTCTGGACGCCGCAGGTCGCGGCGCTTGCAGAGCGTCACACGGTGATCCTCTACGATCACGTCGGCACCGGCCGCAGCACGGCGAACGGCGCTTGCGGGCGTTCGATAGCGGGCATGGCCGACGATATTGCGACCATCCTGGACCAGGCCGGCATCGATGCAGCCCATGTGGTCGGCCACGCGATCGGCGGGATCGTCGGGCTTGAATTGGCAATGCAGCATCCGCAGCGATTGCGGAGTCTGGTCGTGGTCAATGGCTGGGGTCGCGCCGATCCTTTTCTTCATCGCTGCTTCGAGATCCGAAAACAGATCCTCAACCAGTCCGGCCCCAAGGCCTATATCCGCGCCCAGCCGCTATTTCTCTATCCGCCGCAATGGATTTCCAGCAACATCGCGTATCTGGAAGAGGAAGAAGAACGTATCCTCGCGCATTTCCCGTCCGTTGCGACGATGAACCAACGCATCGACATGTTCCTCGCTTTCAACGGCGGTGAACGCCTCTCGGGCATCAGTGTACCAACACTGCTGGCTTCGGCGAAGGACGACAACCTGGTCCCGGCCTATCTCACTCATCAGCTTGCTGACACCATACCGGGCGCGCAGGTGCGCGAGGTCGAATGGGGCGCGCACGCATTCACCGCCGTGACACCTGATGTCTTCAACGAAATGCTTCTTGACTTCTGCAAGGAGGTTGACACGTGAACGCTCTCGCAAAAGTTTCGACCGAGCAGCCCGCCGCTGGCTCTGCCGTGCTCAAGGCCGACAATGTCGGCGTCGCCTTTCGAACCGGTCAGCAATACGTCGAGGCGATCCGTAATGTGAGCTTCGAGCTCCAGCAAGGCGAAACCCTCGCCATCGTCGGTCCATCGGGATGCGGAAAATCAACGCTCTTCAACGCCATCGCCGGTCTGCTGAGGCCGACACGCGGTCATGTCGAGGTCGCCGGCCGCCGGGTCGATGCCGCTACCGGACAAGTGGGTTACATGTTGCAGAAGGATCTGTTGCTGCCGTGGCGGTCGGTCCTCGACAACGTGATGCTGGGCCTGGAGGTTCGCGGCAGCGCCAAAGCCCGCTCCCGCGACATCGCGATGAAACTGATCAAGGCCTACGGTCTGGCCGGCTTCGAGAACGCAAAGCCTGCCACGCTGTCGGGCGGCATGCGCCAGCGCGTTGCAATCATGCGCACGCTGGCGTTCGATCCGCAGGTGATCCTGCTCGATGAACCGTTCTCGGCGCTGGACTTCCAGACCCGATTGCTGCTGCAGGCCGACGTTTCGCGGATCATTGCCGAGCACGGCAAGAGCGCGATCCTCGTGACGCATGACATCGGCGAGGCGATCGCCATGGCGGACCGCGTGTTGGTGCTGAGCGCACGTCCGGCCACCGTTCGCGCGTTACACGTCATCGATCTGCCGAAAGTCGGGCGCGACCCCGTCGCTTTGCGCACCGATTCAGCGTTCCAAAACTATTTCGCCCGGATCTGGGCGGATCTGGAAATGCCGCCCGGCACTGCATAATGACTGGAAGGCGCATGGCTCGTTGGCGCGCACGCGAACGTTCGCAGTTTTGTACGCAAATGGCGCGCTCGAAGAGATTCGAACTCCGGCCCCTAGATTCGTAATCTGGTGTTAGAGCGAGCATAGGGAAAGCAAACCTTCCTTTCTCCATCCCGCGGCATCCGTTTGCGCGATGGCTGCGGTTTTCTCCTTCCACAGAGCGCGCAACCGCTCCCCCCGGAGGACCAGACTAGGGCCTCCATATCGGCTAAGCGGTCTTGCCGACGCTGTAGGAATGCGCACCCGTACCGGCCAGCTTGCCGCTATCCACGATCAGATACTCCTCGCGGATCGGGCGACCCTCAAACCAGCATTCAAGTATCTCCCGGGTCCCGGCGGCGTAGCGGGCCTGAGCGGACAATGATGTCCCCGAGGTGTGCGGCGTCATGCCGTGGTGAGGCATCGTCCGCCAAGGGTGGTCCCTCGGTGCTGGCTGCGGGAACCAGACGTCGCCCGCATAACCAGCAAGCTTCCCGCTCTTCAAGGCACGGACGACAGCGTCGCGATCGCAGATCTTGCCGCGCGCCGTATTCACCAGATATGCGCCGCGCTTCATCTTGTCGATGAGGGCGTCATTGAAGAGGTGCTCCGTCTCCGGATGCAACGGAGCGTTGATCGTAACCACATCGCAGACGCGCACCATTGACTCGGCATTCGGATGGTAGGTGAGCTTCAGGTCTTTCTCGACATCTTCCGGGAGCCGATGCCGATCGGTGTAATGAAGCTTGACATCGAAGGGCTTCAATCGCCTCAGAACGCCCAAGCCGATGCGTCCGGAGCCAACCGTACCGACTTCCATCGCTTCGAGATCGTAGGAGGAAGACACGCAGTCGGCAATGTTCCACCCGCCGTCGATCACCCACTTGTAGGAAGGGATGTAATTGCGCACGAGCGACAGGATCATCATCACCACGTGTTCGGACACGCTGATGCTGTTGCTATAGGTAACTTCCGCGACCGTGACGCCATGCTCGATGGCAGCTTGAAGGTCGACGTGATCCGACCCGATGCCCGCTGTGATCGCAAGCTTCAGCTTTTTCGCCTTCGCGATCCTTTCCGCCGTGAGGTAGGCTGGCCAGAACGGTTGCGAGATGACGATTTCCGCGTCGGGCAGTTCGCGCTCGAAGACCGAGGTCGTCCCCTCCTTATCCGAGGTTACGACGAAGGTGTGGCCCAGACCCTCCAGGAATTTATACAGTCCGAGTCCCCCCGAGACCGAACCGAGAAGTTCGCCGGGCTTGAAATCGATCTGCCTTGGCGTCGGCGTTGTCTGCCCCCCGGGATAACGTTCGATTTTCGGAATGCCGTCCCGAGCGTAGGATTTCGGATACCCCGCAACCGGATCGTCGTAGAGCACACATAGAACTTTCGCCATATTTTCCTCCCAATCGACGGCCCGCCATTTCGCCAATGCCCTTGAACAAGCTATTTCGCGCGCACGACTCTTATGCGGGCATTTTATTGGACAACTCTCATATGTGGGTTGGACCAGTCGGTTCAACGTCATGGCGGCCAGCCCAAAAGCTCGCTCACCAACGCGCCCGCCGGAACGCCGGCGACCGTGCCGAGCGAAACGCCTGACAGGATGATCGCAGTCGCGAAGCCGGGCTGCGGGCCAGGCCTCAAGCGGGGCCCCAAAGGGCCTGCGATCGTCCGGAGGGCGCCGATTGTCACGCCCGGAGGACGCGACCGAGCAGGATCGCCAGGAAGCTCGCAGCCGCCGCGACAGTCAGATTGAAAAACGGAAGTATGCCGAGCAGGAACAGCAGCACCTTGCGGCGATCGAACGATCAGGCGACGCCAATCGTCATTGGAGCCAAGAGCGCCGCGAGCAGCCCCGAAATCGTGACGACGGGACCTGCACGACCCGATTGAATTTAGACGGATCGCCGCGGCGAACACGATCTCTGAAATTTACGCGATGGGCGGCCCGCCGATCATGGCGCTGGCAATCCTTGGAATTCCCGTCGACAAATTGCCAGCCGGGATGGCGGCAAAGACTCTTGCCGGCAAGGCGACTGTCTGCGCCGCGGCCGGAATTCCGTTTTAATTTCGTCTTCTCAAACGGTGTTTTTCTGCAAGTGCTTGGTTTTGTTGGCGCGCCCGAAAGGATTCGAACCTCTGACCCCTAGATTCGTAGTCTGGGCCGGACCATTGAAATCATTGAGGTCTGTTACCGTAAGAAAGCCGTAGCTCATCGAAACCGGCATAATTCGGCAGCTTCGATTGCGCTCCGTTACCTTAAAAAGTGATGGTCTTTTCCCATACCAGAACACCGGCTGAAACCACGGTAGATCACTCCATTGGTAATGGAGAGGTCGACAGTTCAATCCTGTCTGGCAGCACCACTTCCTTCCACGCCGAATCTCCTTATTTTTCAAGGCCTTCGCCCCATTCTCCCGCTTCCGATAGCGACTGCCTGTTTGCTAAAAACCGTCTGGTTTTGATCAGAACGAAGCGTGAAGGCTTGTGTCAGCTGACACAAAATTGGCACACAGAGTCACGTTTCGTTCAGAGGGCTCTTTTCTACTCGATCCAGTCAGGGACGAGGGGCCGCTCATGGCTCTGAACCTGCCCAATCCCTTTGGGTCCACCTCCGTCCTCGATTCGACGCCAGAGAAAAGCGCCGTCCTACGGACGCCTACGCAGACTGTAGACGCCAGTGGGCCGCTCAAATGGAACATCGAGAAGGTGGTCGTGCCGCCCCGACTGCGCGAGCTTCACGAAGAGACTGTGTGCTCACTCGTTACCTCTGTTCGGCAATGCCAGCTTATCGATCCAATCAGCGTCCGCTTAGGCGACGACTACGCAGTATCCGGACACCTCATATTGGTGGCCGGCTTGCACCGACTGGAAGCCGCGCGCCGCCTCGGATGGACGCGAGGTCTACTGATCCGTCGTCATATCGCCGATGGCGATCTCGCCTTCTTCACCACCTGGTGTCCGGCAGGAACATCCATCGAAACGCTGGTGGCGGTCGAAGGCCATCGGTGGGCGATCGAGGACAGTTTTGAGACCGCGAAAAACGAATTCGGACTCGATCACAACGAGAGCAGATCCTGGCATGGGTGGCATCGCCACGTTTCGCTGGTGATGCTCGCCTTCGCCATGATGGCGGTGATCCGCCATCGCGCCAATCCGCCGCCGCCAAAAAAAACTCAACGTCGAACCACGGCAAAAACAAAAGCATCACCACGCCGTCATTGATCCGTTGGTCAATCCAGGAAGTCCGCCGTATCGCCATCAGACTCGCTCGAAAGCTGATCCAACCCGCACATATCATCGCATGGTCACTCTGGCGTAGAGCTCACCAGGCTGCCGCTCAGCGCGCGCACTTCAAAGCAAAGAGGCAACTGTAATGCTAAGAAAAGAGGGTACTAGCCAACAGCTGCGACCCGTTTGTCGAAGCCGTTGGGCACCTCGATGTCGACTTCAAGCGTCGACACGCTCTTGCCCCTGTCCATCCGGACGATGACCTTTTCCGGATCGAGCGTGACATGCCGC